>NZ_AXBV01000031.1:0-7891 GCF_000475255.1 Marinobacter sp. ES-1 | reverse complement strand
CAGGTGCTTGAGCGCCCGAACCTGATGCGTGCGTATCAGCGGGTGGTGTCCAACAAAGGGGCGGCTGGCGTCGATCAGATGCCGGTAACAGCCCTGAAGGGCCACCTGCAACAGCATTGGCCAACGCTGCGCGAGCGGCTGTTGGCCGGAGACTACCATCCTCAACCGGTACGCCGGGCCAGCATCCCCAAGCCGCAAGGCGGGGAACGGATACTCACCCTGATCCGGCGTTACCTGCGAGCAGGCATGCTGTCAGGCGGGCTGGTCAGCCCGAGGCGGGAAGGCACGCCGCAAGGTGGCCCGCTATCGCCCTTACTCTCCAACGTGCTCCTGACCGAACTGGATCGGGAGCTGGAGCGCCGGGGCCATCGGTTCTGCCGTTACGCGGACGACTGCAATATCTACGTCCGAAGCGAACGAGCCGGGCAACGGGTCATGGCCAGTATTACCCACTTCCTGGAAACGCGCCTGCGCTTGAAGGTGAACACGACGAAAAGCGCCGTGGACCGCCCCTGGCGCCGGAGCTTTCTGGGTTACAGCGTGAGCTGGCATAAACGTCAGGTCCGGTTGAGAGTCGCGCCCAAAAGCCTGAAGGCCTTCATGGCCAAGCTTCGCCCCCTGCTGAAACGGTCACGGGGACAGTCGTTGACGACCACCATCCGGAACCTGAACCCGGTGCTGAGAGGCTGGGCAAATTACTATCGCCTGACCGCCTCGAAGCGTTCGGTCGAAGCTCTGGATGGCTGGATAAGACGGCGGCTTCGCCTGATCCTGTGGCAGCAGTGGAAGCGGACCCGCACGCGGGCCCGCAACCTGGTACGGCTAGGCTTGACTGAGATAAGGGCTTGGAGGAGCGCGACCAATGGTCGTGGACCCTGGTGGAACAGCGGTGCGTCTCATATGAACGCGGCCCTGCCCAAGAGGGTATTCCATGGCCTGTCTCTGGTAAGCTTGCTGGATACGATGACTCGGCTTCAGAGCCGACCATGAACCGCCGTGGTACGGAACCGTATGCCCGGTGGTGTGAGAGGACGGGGGAGGTAACTCCCCCTCCTACTCGATTTCACCTGACTTCCAGTCCTCGGTAACTTCCTTGAGGTGTATCGCACTGAACATCCCCGCAAGCCCCTTTGTACGGACCCGGCCGCCTCGAAGTCACTCTTGCCCGGCGTGATCAACCCGAGACGGGTCCGGATCAGGTCGATGTTTTGATTATCGTGACGCCTGGCCACGGTGGGAGCAGTTATGGTGAACGATCTATGCCGGCCCAGACAGTGGCCCTACCAGGGCCAGGCCGCCGTGGGGGGTGTATAGACTTCGGTTCGGGATTTGCTCGAGGGTGAAAGTGCACATGAGCCAAAAGTACTGACTGGGTGAATGGATGTCCGTGGCCATTGTATTGCTCAATGCCTTGTTATTGGATGCTTTTAAGGTGGTTTTCGGCCGGTTGGAATCACGGATTCAGGTAAGAAGATCGTCGTATTGAAAAAAACTGCGTCCATGTGCAGAGGATCTGTTGACAGTACCCGGAAAGCAGATTATGGTCATATCTACTTCTCGCTTGATGGTGCAACGGCCAGACTTTTATCTGAAGCTGTTAAAGGATTTAACTGCACATAAAAGGATTTAACTGCACAGTGAATGGACTTCAAAGGATTTAACTGCACAGTGAATGGACTTCGCAATCTTTACATTCCCAGCATTCCCCTTCTGGTGTCGCCGGCCGCTGTCGCTGACCTCCCTCTGACAATTGAAGATCTTGTCGCGAAGGAGGCTAAAGCCAGGCCGGGCATCTCGCTCCCATACGTAAACAGTGAAAGCCCGGGCTTGTCGACGGGTGATCCTGTTGTTGTACAAACGGGCGAATCGTCTTTTGTTGTCCTGCTGACCCGGCTCGGGGAATTCAAAGGTAATACGGATGCGTTTGTCGGCACCCTGGGCCTGACCACCTGCCGGGCCATTGATCCGGCCGTGCTTTCCGTCACGGAATCGTTCCCGTGCAACCAGGAGCGGGACGATGGCGAGGCCAGCTATGAAGCGGGCTACCGTGATGATGAGCCGCAAGGATTTGATCGGACGAGCACAGATTTGACCCCCGGTCCGGGATGCGGGGTAGCAAACGAAAACGAAGGGGGGGGATGCTTAGTCTTTCCTTTTCGGCGAATGTCTCAGGCCAAAGTGGAGCCAGCCTGGGATTTAATTGGCTTTATGCCATTTGATCAGGCTCCCAATTACCTGTCTGGAGAAATGAGATGAAGAAAATAGTGATAGCAGCTCTTGTAAGTGGTGTTATGTCCACGTCTGCATTTGCAGCCGGCGATGTCAATCCGGCCGACGCTGACCTGATTTTTAGCACGGACGATAGCCAGACAATGGAGTTGGCAGCATTGTCCGAGCAGGAGATGATCGAAACGGAAGGTGCCTTCCTTGAGATCCTCTCCGGAGGTGCTCTGGGGTCCATTATCGGAGGCATTCAGGACCGGGTGTCTGATCGTATCGGGTCCGTCCGTGAAACTCTTTCGGGTATTCGCGAACAAGGCCAGGCCCGGCGTGCACTGAGGCGTGAATTCTTTGCGGATCGTCGGGCGTCAATTCGTACATACATCAGTGACCGTCTGGACCTGACCTCTTCATTTATCAGGCCCCAGTGAAATAAGACTGGCGGCAAGTCAGGATTCACCTCTGCCAGTTGTATCGGCAGAGGTGAATTTGTCCGGGGCTTCGGTGCTTGCCGTAACCACGCCGGGAGGATGTACCCGTTCTTTCAAAAGGGATGCAGTATTGCCCGCAACGGCATGAAGCCGGGATAGCCATGACTATTCAAGCGCAAACACCTTATACCTAAACTCCCTCGGACATACCTTCTGTTGCTTTCGTTGAGCAGGCCAGTCAGGCACAGGTAAATGCGAACCAGGCTCAGGAAGTGTGTTGCCTGTTTGGCCGCTGATGGAAGCGTGTCACGCGATGAAGCGACCAGGCTCCTCCGGCAAACACGAAGGTGGTCGTATTGACAAAAGCGGAAGGTATTGATAAAGTCTGTTCACGGTGACCGGAAAGCAGATTATGGGCGTAGCTGCTTCTCGTTCGGTGGTGCAACCGCAAGATTTTTATCCGAAGCTGTTAAAGGATTTGACTGCACAATGAATGAACTCCGCAATTTTTACGTCACAAGCATTCTCCTTCTGGTGTCGCCCGCCGCTGTCGCTGAGCTCCCTCTGACTATTGAAGACCTTATCGCGGAGGAGGGCAGAACCCAGCTGGATATGTCCGTCACCTACGTGAACAATCAAAGCCAGCGTCTGTCGGCGGGTGAGGCTATTATTGTACCAACAGGTGACGCATCTTTTGTTTTGCTGCCTACCCGGTTCGGGGAATTCGAAAGTAATACGGATGCGTTTGTTGGCACATTGGGCCTCAGGCGGGGGCTGACAAGGGATACCGAGATTTATGCTCGTGCCAGCTACCTGTATCGTAATGAACGATACAGCGATTTTAACGGAAGCTACCGGGATACAGAAAATCGTTTTTTGAGTTCCTGGGTAGGCTTGAACCACCAGTTTTCCAGGGACGGCAGGACTCCTGCTCTGCTTGGCTTTATTGAGGGTGCGGCATACGAAAAATATGAGCAGGGCAGCGACTCCGGCAAATCATGGGCCCTGGGCCTGACCACCTACCGGGCCATTGATCCGGTGGTGCTTTCCGTCACAGGCTCTTTCCAGTGGAACCTGGATCGAGACGATGGTGATGCTGATTATGATCCGGGCAATCTGTTTTTTCTCACACCTTCGGTGGCGTTTGCTGTTAACGACCGGGTGACATTGACCTCCGGGCTTAAATGGACTTTCCTCGAAGCGGGCGAACGTGTTGGTGAGTCACAAGGATTTGACCGGACGAGCACAGATTTGACGCTCGGTCTGGGCTACGGGGTAGCGAAGGGAAACACGCTTAATGTTTCCTTTTCGGCGAATGTCTCAGGCCAAAGTGGAGCCAGCCTGAGATTTAATTGGCTTTATCCCATTTAACTAAGAGCTCCCAAAAACCTGTGTGGAGAAAAGAGATGAAAAAAATAGTGATAGCAACTCTTGTAAGTGGTGTTATGGCTACGTCTGCATTTGCAGCCGATGATTCCCATTCGGTTGACGCCAGCCTGATCTTCAGCGCGGACAACAGCCAGGCAATGGAGCTGGCACCGCTGTCCGAGCAGGAGATGATGGAAACGGAAGGTGCCTTCCTTGGGATTCTCTCCGGAGGAGCTCTGGGGTCCATGCTGTCTGACCGCCTTGTTGGCGGGTCGATTCTCGGGGGGCTTCGGGAAAGGTTGTCTGACCGCATTGGCTCCGTCGGTGAAACGCTGACCAGAATTCGCCAGCAAGGCCAGACCCGGCGTGCATTGCGCCATGAAGTCCTTACAAATCCCCAGTATTCCGTGCGTGAGTACCTGGGTGACCGTGTCAACCTGGCGGTTTCGTTCGTCCGGGGCCAATGAAATGAGCTGACGGAAACTGAGAATTCACCTCTGCCAGTTGTATCGGCAGAGGTGAATTTGTCCGGGGCTTCAGTGCTCGCCGTAACCGCGCCGGGAAGATGCACCCGTTCTTTAAAAAAAGGGGGCAGCATAACCCGCCGGGTGCTGAATTTATGATGCCCATGACTATTTAAATGCAAGTGTCTTATGCCTGAATTCTTTCGGATATACCTGCTGCTTTCGTTATCGATATTCGCTACGGGCACCGTTAAGGCTGCCGAGTATGCCTATGTTTCAAATGATACCAACTTACGGGGCGCCATCCCCGTGACGAGCTGGAAAACCCTGAGGGATTCCGGGGTTGTCAAGCAGGATCTGGATTACTCATGTGGTGCTGCATCGATAGCAACGATTCTCAATGGGTATTATGGCCAGTCCGTAACAGAAGCGGAAATACTGGATCTTATTGATAACGGGAACCTGAGGGCATCCTTTGAGGACATGGCCGGAGCCCTGGCAAAGTTAGGTTTCCGTGGGGTAGGGTACGCCGCTTCATTTGGGCAACTGACCAAACTGAAAGTTCCCGTCATCGTTTACACCCGGCATCGCAAGACGGATCACTTCTCTGTAATACGAGGGGTTAACAGCGATACAGTCTGGCTGGCAGACCCGTCTCTGGGCAACCGGACCTATAGTAAGTATCAGTTTCTTGAAGCGTGGGAAACCCGGGACGATAGCAAGTTAAAGGGCAAAATTCTGGCCATCATTCCGGCAGACCAGGAAGTTCAGAGTGCGGATGACTTTTTCACAAACCAGCCAAGGCGGCAAACGGCGCAAGCCGTACAGCAGCAGGCATTTCGCAATGCCCCTTAGTCCCATTCTTGAACCGGGCCATGTTGTAAAGGTTGTAAAGTCGGCTGCATCAAGAGGAGGCAGTTCAAAACACCAAGCCGGAGCCAGGCCGACGCATGATAAAAGCAGCCGACATTGCTGAGCGTTCGATTGACTGGCCTGTTACTGGGAAATATCACGGGGCGTGATAATGTAATGACACGCCTGTTTGGTGTATTATACAAATACCTCAGACAGCCTGTCGCAGTTGTGGCCAGAAGGAACGAATCCTACGAGCAAAGAGGAAAGGGGAAATTGCATGATAAAACAACGAGCACTTATTTATGTGATTGTCGCAGGCAGCCTGGGGTTTGTCGCGAACGTAGCTTTGGCTGATGAGCCGGTCGAGCGCCAGAATGAAGTTACGCTACTGGGTACCTACATTGAGCCCGACAGTGACCGGACTGATGAATATGGCTCTGCGGTACGAGCCATGTTCGGTATTCGCCTGGACAAGAACTTGTGGGTTGAACCTCAGTTCTACTCCGGTGTCATCGAGACCGGTGATAATGCCGGTACCGACTATTACCAGCAGGGCCTGGGAGCTGATCTGAGTTACCGCCTGTGGGAAGGTGATGTCTTCACGCCCTACGGTTCTCTTGGTGTCGGTGTGTCACGGAATGATGTGGACGGTAGCTCAGCGGATGAATTCGGCGGGTACGGTAACGCCGCAATTGGTGTCATTAGCAGCCCGTTTACCGAGTCGGGTATCCGGATGCGCGCCGATGCCCGTTATCTATACGACACCTATGACGATGGTTATTCCGATCTGCATTTCAGCCTTGGGGTAACCATTCCCATTGGCGCAACCCGCACCCGGGTTGTTGAGAAAACCACGATTGTCGAGAAGCCCGTAGTTGTCGAAAAAGATTTTGCTGATTCGGATATGGACGGTGTCGTGGACGGTGTCGATCAGTGCCCTAAAACCCTGGAAGGCCTGCAAGTCAACGCTGTGGGTTGCGTGGAAACTGATAAAGCCCAGTCCGTGGTCCTGCAGGGCGTGACCTTCGAGTTCGACTCCGCACGCCTGACACCCAATGCCCGGTCCATTCTTGTTCAGGCCGCCGATGCTCTTAAAGGTCAGCCGGGCCTGAAAGTGGAAGTGGCAGGCCACACCGATAAGGTGGGGCCTGAAGGCTACAACCTGCGGCTGTCGCAGCAGCGGGCAGAGTCCGTACGTGACTACCTGGTCAAGCTCGGTGTTAATCCGGGTCAGCTGACCGCAGTCGGCTACGGAGAATCCAAGCCGATTTTCGGCAACAATGCCGGGGAAAGCCGTGAAGGTAATCGCCGCGTTGAATTCCACGTTGTTTCCAACTGAAATTGAGAAGGATCTTGAATATGAATCTCAAAACGTTTAACTGGCCGTTGATATTTCTGGTATCGCTGTTGCTGTCGCTGGCGGGCTGCAGTTCCGATAGCTCATCAGAGAGCGGGGATGATCCTGGTGTCGCACAGCAGGATTTTGACGAGGATGGTGTGACTAATGGTGACGATAACTGCCCATTGACTCCGAATCCGGATCAATTGGACCTTGATGGCGATGGTGTCGGCGATGCCTGTGATTCTGATATCGACGGTGATGGAATTGATAACGCGCTGGATGAGTGTCCTACCGATCCGACTAACTCTCCAGGCTGTGGGGAAATCGCTGACTCTGACCTTGACGGTATCCGGGATATAGACGATAACTGCCCGGAAACCTTCAATCCCGGGCAGGAGGACTCGGATGGAGATGGTATTGGCGATGCCTGTGATTCTGCCGCGACTGATCAGGATGGCGATGGTATTCCGGATGTTGAGGACAACTGTCCTGCGATCGCCAATCCCGGGCAGGAGGACTCGGATGGCGATGGTGTAGGCGATGCCTGTGATCTGGTTGATCCGGACAAGCCTTTTGCCTGTGGCACAGCGGATGACGCACCTTTCAGGCCGCTTCAGGTACCTGGTGCCAGTGCTACCGGTGATACCTCACTCTTTTGCCTGCGGGGGTGCGTTGGGAACGCGAAGTATGTTGTCGATGAAAATCTGCGCAACTCTGCATCGATCATGATGCCCCATCTGCCCCGCCTCGGACTGACCGGAGGCCCGGCGCTGACCGTGAAAGATTCATCAGTTGTCTATAAAGCACCAAACCGCCTGGGCATTGCAGTCGCAAACAAAAACAGGTTGCTGAGTGTCTCCGTGCAGGGCCCTGTGAAAATCACAACCAGGCTCAATGGAGAAGAACAGGAGAGTTTCATCTTCAGCGGAAATGGCCTTGAGTTTGATATTCTTGGGCTGCTGAACGACGACGAAGTCGGCTATCTCGTGGCAGACACCAGCAAGGATTTTAATGAAGTGTCCGTCAGCCTTGAAGGCTTCCAGCTGAATTCGCAACTGGATGTGAATGCAGTGTGTGCGAGTCCTGAGGCGCTGCAGCTTCAGCCCTGACACCTCTGACAGATTTCGGGTGAGATAATCGGTGGCTGAAGATTCAGCCACGTGAGGGCCGGTGCATCCGGCCTTCTTTCCTTTGGTGCGCCAGGCATGGCG
>NZ_AXBV01000030.1:0-122798 GCF_000475255.1 Marinobacter sp. ES-1 | reverse complement strand
CAACCTTCAGCGGTTTACGCATTCTATGGATTGTTCTCGACGACCAAGGCCGAACTGAGCTCCACGAAATGACCAGGGCAAACCTGGGCCAGCCCGTGCAGATTGTGATGGCCGGCCAGGTTGTTCTGCATTTTACCGTTATCACAGAGTTGGAAAGTGGCCGGCTGCGTGTGCAGAATCCCCACCAGGGCCTGATTGAGGCTTTAGAGCCAGTTCAGTGAAATACGGCGTGGCCTGTGTTTGCCATTCTGCCGACATGAAGGGCTTACCTGTTTGAGCAGATACCCCAATACCGCATTGCGCATAATGTATATTCAATAGTCTGTTTTTACAGGGTTTTTCGGGTCACACCCTATGCGAAATATCGATCCCAAAAGTCGACAGTAGCTCTCGTTTATGGCGGTAGTAGGTTTCGCGGGACATTAGGAAGTAGGGGTTGTATCCCATCAGCCAAGTGACATAGGTTCCCCGCAATTTGACCGGCAAACGCAGGAAGGTGAGTTGCTGATCTTTGGTCATTGAGAAATGGGCAGGCATGGCTCTGTCGTCAGTGGGAATCCCGCCACGGCGTTTAATCGCCGTCCAGAGAAGGCCTACAGTGGAATCAACCCGGCAAGGCCGGGTTCGATATTCCCCCAGGTGAAGAATTCGCCTGGGCATACCAAGCAGGCTTTAAGAATGAGAAATCCCACATCATCGGCGTTGGCGCACCTAGTGGGATTGGGATCTCAAAATGGACTACAGGAGAAGTTTACACCGAATTCTCAGGCACGGAAGATCTCGGCCAACCCCCCTCCGTCTAATAGGGGGGGTACAAACTCCAAAATTTGCCGCCCCCCCTCAAAATGCAGGCCCATGAGGGGTACAGAAAAACCCCGAAAGCCATGTGGCACAAGGGCTACAGGCCAATCACGGTGCTGAGGGGTACATTTGAGCCAGTCGCTGAACAAGGGGGGCACCCGCGTGCGGGGGGTTCCTTGTTGGCCGAATCGCCCCAAAACCCCATACCGTACTGCGCATAATGTATATTATGTTAAATACGATATCTGACTGGGAGACTTTGTGATAAGCGCCATACAGGTTTAGAATCGCCAACGACTTTCCCGGCGGCTCATTCACGGGCTGCCATTCCTTTTCTGCGGTTCAGGATCCTGAGATGCCAGTTCTTGATGCTGTTCTGATTGCGGTTGCGGTACTTGCGCTTCTTGGCGTGATTTTCGAAGAAGTCATCCACGTTAATAAGGCAAAGACGACCCTGTTTTTTGGCACCCTGAGTTGGGTGTTGCTGTTTCTGTTCAGTTCCAGCCCGGATGAAACTGCCGCGGTCTCTGCCGGGCTGTCTGAAAGTATTGCCGAGATTGCCGGGCTCTGGTTGTTCCTGGTAGCGGCGATGACGTTCGTGGCTTACCTGAACAAGAAAGGCATGATCGAGAACATGATCTACCTGATCATGCCACGCAAAGTGACGGAACGCCGGTTGCTGTTTCTCACCGGGCTGTTCTGTTTTGTGTTTTCGTCCCTGGCGGACAATATCACCGCTACCCTCGTTTCCTGCTCACTGATCCTGTCCCTGAACCTTGAACTCAAGAAACGCCTGCAATTTATTGTTTTGGTTGTGTTTGCGGTGAACTCCGGTGGTGTCTCGCTGATTACCGGCGATGTAACCACGCTGATGATCTTCCTGGCCGACAAGGTAGAGATTCTGACATTGCTGACGCTGGCCATTCCGGCTTCGATCACGGTGTTTATCCTGGCGGTGTTCCTCTCCGGCGGGCTGTCCGGAACGGTGACGCTGCAAGCCAGCTCCAATGAAGTGCGAAAGGTTGATGTGATCATCGCGATTCTGTTCCTGGCGACCATTATCGGCACCATCAGCGGAAATGCCCTGTTTGGCATCCCGCCGGTTCTTACCTTTCTGTTCGGTCTTTCTATCATGTTCCTGGTGTCCCGGTTCATGAGCAGCGACGAAGACCTGGACCCGATCCTGGAGTACATCCGGGTGATCGAGTTCGAAACCCTGCTGTTTTTCCTCGGTATTCTGTTGCTGGTGGGTATGCTCAAGGAAATCCACGCGCTGGATTCGCTGGTAGCCATCTATGACGTACTGCCGCCAATCTACGCCAATTATCTGATGGGCATTTTCTCGGCGATTATCGACAACGTTCCGTTGACCGCTGCGTTGCTGAAATCCGGGATTGATATGAGCCCTGCAGAATGGATGGGGCTTACCTACGCCGTGGGCGTGGGCGGTTCTTTGCTGGTGATCGGCTCTGCCGCAGGTATTGTCGCCATGAGCAAGATTCAGGGGCTCACCTTTGGCACCTACATGCGCTACGCCCTGCACTTGCTGGCTGCCTATACGCTGGGCTATGGCGGGGTGTTGTTACTCGGGTCCTTTATAAACGGCTGAGCATGAAAAAGCCCGCGGGAAGAGGCTTCCGGCGGGCTTTGTGCGTTGGGCGCGGGGTTAGAAATTGACTTGCATGCCGATGCCCAGGCCATCCACGGTTACATCGTTATCATCGTAGTAACGCATGTACTCCAGGTTTGCGGACAGGTTCGGGGCGAAGGCGAAGTTCACGCCAGCGCCATAAGAAAAGTCGGAGTCGTCGTCCTTGGCATTACCTGCCTCAGCTTCGATACGGGTGAAACCCAGCACCCCGTAAGGCGTAATCGGGCTCTCATTTACCATGTTGAAGGTGGCGTAGCCGCCGAAGAAGTTGTCCAGTTTAACGTCAACGCCCCGAACGGTATCGTCATCTACACCAAAACCCGCGCGAGCTTCCACTCCAAAGTATTCGGTGGCCATTACACCAACCTTGCCGGACAGTGTTCCCGCGTCGGCATCACCAATTCCTTCAAAATCCGCGTTCATAAACGTGTAATTCGCACCCGCATACAAACCTCCAACGCCAGATTTGTACATATCCTGGGCCGATGCGGCGCCAGCCATGGCAATGCCGGCCGTAGCCACAGACGCAATCAGAACATTCTTTTTGATAGTCATAGCGTTTCTCCTTGGTGAAAAACGGAGCTGTGTTGCACTCCTGTTATCAACTTGCACCAACTCAACGGCAGTGGCCATAGTAAGGTTCCGCATTTACCCGGAATTTACAGTGTTTTAATTTGCCGGTAATCCTGCGCCACGCGGGCTGTTACCTTGCGGATACAGGGCACCGCGGGTATCCTGACGGCCTCTCACTGTCAGCTGGTACGGGCGCACCTTGAGAAATCTAAATCCTGTTATTTTTATTGTCAGCGTGATGTTTGTACTTTTGAGTGCTTTCATGACGTTACCGGTGTTTCTCCTGGCTGGAACGCCCTCTGGCGCGCCTAATGCCATGGCGTTTGCAGAGTCTGCTGCGATCGTCTGTGTGCTGGGTATTCTGGGTATCCTGCTTACCCGCAACAATAATCGGGAGCTCAAGCCCCGATACATGTTTGTTCTGACCGTATCCAGCTGGTTTATTATCGCCCTGCTCTCGTCCCTGCCTTTTTATCTGAGCGATAACGGTATTTCTGCTGCCGATGCTGTGTTTGAAGGCACCTCCGGCATTACCACCACGGGCGCTACCGTTTTCAGCGGGCTGGACAACTTTGACCGGGACCTGCTGCTCTGGCGTTCCATTCTGCAATGGCTCGGTGGCATCGGGATTATCGGTATGTTCGTTGCTGTTCTGCCGTTCCTGCGGGTGGGCGGTATGCGCCTGTTTGCGACCGAATCCTCGGAGTGGACCGACAAGGCCCTGCCCCGGATGAAAACCCTCAGCCGTGGCCTTCTGTTCGTTTATTTGGTATTCACGGTCATCGCAGTAACGACCTATTGGTTATCCGGTATGGGCCTGTTTGATGCGTTCAACCACGGTTTGACCAGTATCGCTACCGGTGGCTTCTCCACCTCCGACATGTCCATGGGCAAGTTCAACGACTTGATCCTTATGGAAGCAACCTTCTTTATGATGCTCGGCAGCTTGCCGTTCTTCCTGTTTGTGCGGGAAATGCACGGCCAGCACTTTGTGCTGTTCAAGGATCAGCAGGTACGCCTGTTCCTGGCGATTCTGCTGGTAGTGCCACTGTTGCTCACGCTGCACCGGTGGTGGGTATCGCCGGTAGCATTCGACCCCTTCCATAACTATGTTTCCACGCTGTTCAACGTTACCTCGGTGGTGAGTACCTCCGGTTACGCCTCGGAAGACTATTCAGCCTGGGGCCCGCTGGCGTTCGTCGCCTTCTTCTTCCTGATGTTTGTCGGCGGTTGTTCCGGCTCTACGGCCGGCGGTATGAAGATTTTCCGCTTCCAGCTGTCTCTGATCATCCTGCGGGAGCAGCTGATGCGCCTGTTGCACCCCCGCGCGGTGTTTACCCGGAATTACAACGGCCGGGCGGTCAGCGACGAGATTATCTCCTCGATGATTGCCTATACCTTTATTTTCCTGCTGTGCCTGCTGATCATTACAGTGCTGCTGGCTTCCCTGCAGCTGGATTTTGTCACTTCGCTGTCGGGCGCGCTGACATCGCTCACCAACGTTGGGCCTGGACTGGGCGACATTATCGGCCCTGCCGGTAACTTCGGCCCGCTGCCGGATGCCGCCAAGTGGATTCTTTCGGTGGGTATGCTGATGGGCCGCCTGGAGATTCTCAGCGTGGTGATTGTGTTATCACCGGGATTCTGGCGCGGCTGATTCTATCGGTACCAAAGGATGTGGCTGTCTTCAAGCGGCAGGTTCAGGCGGGCATCCTTTACCCGGATTCTCGGGGTGAAGTGGCCCGCCGGGCGCGGGGGCACGGTTGCCCGGTAAAGATAGCTGTCTTCTGACCCCTCCAGTGCATGCTCCATAGCCATGGGTTGCACCAGTCTTGGCCCGAACTCCGACGCTTCCGCCACCAGTTCCACCGCCAGTTGTTCATGACCCAGGCCGTCCAGGTAAACACAGAGTGAAAAGGTCTGGCTGTTGTCGCCCGTCTGTTCGGTCAGTTCACCAAACCGTAGTTTTGGCCAGTGCCGGCAGACGTTCTTTCGATTGGCGACCAGCTCGGCCGCGATTTCCGGAGTACGCTCGTTACCCTGGGCCGCCATCGGCAGGTAAAAGTCGGAAACATACTCCCGCACCATGCGGTTTGCCGAATAGCGGGCGGTCAGCTGGTCCATACTGGCACGGATGCGTTGCAGCCAGGTACCGGGCAAGCCCTTGTCATCCAGGTGGTAGAATTCCGGAATCACCTGCTGTTCCAGCAGTTCATAAAGTTCCCGGGCATCCGAGTCGTCATGGCTGCCATCCAGTGCCAGTTCTTCAAAGCTGGCCCCGGGCCGTATCGCCCAGCCAACCTGATCGTTCCAGGCTTCCGCCCACCATCCATCAAACTGGGAAAGGTTGAGCCCGCCGTTCACCAGAACTTTCATGCCACTGGTGCCACAGGCTTCCCACGGGTGGCTCGGGGTGTTTAACCACACGTCAACGCCCTGAATCAGCTGGCCGGCCACCGCAAGGTCGTAGTCTTCAATGAACACTACCTTGCCTTCCACTTCCGGGCGCTGCGAAAAGGCTTTCCAGCGCCGGATCAGTTCCTTGCCAACCTTGTCCTTCGGGTGTGCCTTGCCAGCCAGCACGATCTGCAACGGCCGGTCACGGGTGGTCAGTAACCGGACGAGCCTTTCCGGGTCTTTCAGCAACAGGTCCGGGCGTTTGTAGGCCGTGAACCGCCGTGCGAAACCCAGTGTCAGGGTTTCTGCATCCAGCAACAGGCCGCAGGCGGCGTCCGGGTTGCTGCCGTAGTTGTGTTCGCAATGTTGTGCGTGCAGGCGTTTGCGCAGATAACCCACCAGCCGGCGGCGCTGGCTGCGGCGCATTTCCCAGATAGACAGGTCATCAACGTCGCACATGGGTTCCGGTTCGAGCATTGGCTGGCGCCAGCGGTCCTTGCCACAGGCGCGAGTCCAGAGCTGGTCGGATTCCGGAGAATCCCAGCTCGGGGTATGGATTCCGTTGGTCACGTAGTCTGCAGGGACATCCGGCGTGGGCCAGCGACCAAACCAGGGCTGGAAGATGGTCTGAGTCACCTTTTGGTGTATCCGGCTGACACCGTTGAAGCGGCCGCTCATGCCCAGGGCCAGCCCCGCCATATTCAGGTCTGATGTGCCACCATTGGCGATGCCCAGCAGGTTCTCCAGGCGGTTGCCCTGCCCGGAAAGCCAGGGTTCCAGGTACAGGGCCGCCAGTGCGCGGGGAAAACGGTCGAACCCGGCGGCCACAGAAGTGTGGGTGGTAAACAGGTTAGTGGCCCGGGTGGCAACGCGGGCGACTTCGAAATCGGTTTGCTGGCTGCGCTGCCACTGGTGGGCCCGCTCTACCAGGGCCAGGGCGCTGTGGCCTTCGTTAATGTGGCAAAGTGCCGGTTTCCGATCCAGAAGCTCCAGCAAACGCCAGCCTCCGATGCCCAGAACCATTTCCTGTTGCAGACGCTTTTCCGGGTCGCCACTGTAAAGTTCACTGGTGATACCCCGGTCGCCGGGTTCGTTGCGGGGGTCGTTACTGTCCAGCAGCAGGAGCTCGCAACGCCCCACCTGGCCTTTCCAGCCCCGAAGCCGAACCTCCCTTCCGGGAAAAGGCACGGTTACCCTCGCCCATTCGCCGTTGCTGTCCCGTAAGGGCGACACCGGCAACATGGTGGGATCATTATAGGGATGGAATTCGATCTGTTCGCCTGCCGTGTTCAGGGCTTGTCGGAAGTAGCCTTGCTGATACAGCAGGCCCACGGCCATCACCGGAACACCGAGGTCACTGGCAGCTTTTAGGAAATCGCCAGCGAGTACTCCGAGGCCGCCACTGTACAGAGGCAGTGATTCGGAAACACCATATTCCATGCAGAACCAGGCGATTCCGCCATCGAGTTTGTTATTGCAGGAATCCGAATACCAGGTCGCAGCCCGGGTAAACTCTTCGTGCCGGCTGACCTGCTCCTGATAGAGAGTCAGGAAATCCGGATCCTGGGATAACGCCTGCAGGTGCTCCACTGCAACCCCGTTGAGCACCAGCCAGGCATTATGGGTGGCTTCCCAGGCTTCTTCGTCCAGGGCCCGCCATAACTGATCGCCGCCGTGATGCCAGGTCCAGCGCAGGTCCAGTGCCAGGGATATAAGCCCCGACAACTGGTCTGGCAGGGCCCGCATGGAATAGGCGGCAAGTGTCATAGGCTGGCCTCAAGCCGTCAGTGTGCGGTGTAGCCACCGTCGATCACCAGTTCGCTGCCGGTTACAAACTTGGATTCATCTGACGCCAGGTAAACCACACCCCAGGCGATATCATCCGGCTCGCCCATATGGCCCAGCGGGTGCAGGGCGGCGGTGGCGTTCCTGGCCTCTTCCGGATCCACTCCGGTGGTTTTCATGTGGCCCTCTACCATCGGTGTCCAGATAAAGCCGGGGTGTACAGAGTTCACCCGGATTCGGTCTTTGGCGTAGATCATGGCATCTGTCTTGGACATCAGCCGTACCGCACCCTTGGAGGCATGGTATGGCGGTGCGTCGGGCGCCCCTACCAGGCCATAAATGGAGGACAGGTTGACGATGCTGCCGCCTCCGGCTTTCAGCATGTGCGGAACCGAGTGCTTGGTGCAGAAAAACACACCCTTTACGTTGATATCCTGAACCTTGTCCCATTCTGCCTCGGTCACTTCGTGGGTCGGCTTGTTGGCACCGGAGATACCGGCATTGCTCACCATAACGTTCAGCTTGCCAAAGCGCTCGGCCACGCCATCCAGCGCTGCTTTCACCTGGCTTTCATCGGCCACGTCACAATTCCAGTAAGCCACCCGGAAACCTTTCTTGGTGAGCTCCTGCACCAGGGCTTCGCCTTCTTTATCAAGCACGTCGAGCACACCTACTGCCGCGCCCTGCTCTACCATCCGTTCCACCATGGCCCGGCCCAGGCCCAATGCTCCGCCGGTTACCGCTGCTACCTTGCCTTCCAGTCTAGCCATTGCTGTTTCTTCCTTTCGTGTCGGGTTTTCAGTGAATCTTGCGATGTCTGAGGGTTGCCCGGCCGTCTGCGTCTTTGTGGTCTTCCAACCAGAGTATCAGCTCGGAAATGACCCTTGCGTCGTTCTCTGCGCTGTCAAAATCGACGCCGAGCCCCTCATCGGCCCTACGAACCACGTGGGCCTTCAGCGTGTGGTGTTTCTCGGGTTTCTCCGGAAACCGGAACGACAAGTGCAGGGCCTGGTTCAGCCTCACATCATCAAAGCCGGTGACAATAAAAAGCCCCCGCCTGGACGCATCTTTTATCGCCCCGGTGGCTACAGGCATACCACGCTTGTACACCAGTATAGGCAACTCCCCTTCAATTCGCTGGCTAAGACGGTGTTCCATTCGAGCCCCCTTTCACAAACCTTAGTTCTGTGGCAGATACAGGTTAGACCTGTTCATGCTCCATTTATATCTGTTTATTTATTGATCAGCTTGATTCTGATCAATAAATAACCGGAGCAACATTACCGCCCGTATAGCTGCACCGTTTCCCTGAGCCGGGCAATATCCACAAGCTCCTGATAATGCTCCGGAAGCTGCCATATCCAGTTATTCTCGATAGTGCCGGGGGTGTTGAATCGGGCATCAGAGCCCAGGCCCAGTAAGTCCTGTACGGGCACAATCACCAGGCCGGAGACCGATCCCATGGCGGCCTGGATAATTGGCCAGGGCATCTGCGCTGCCTCTTCGCCGGTAATTCTCAGGTAGTGGTTTACGTGTTGCCGCGTGCGCTCATCAAGGCTTTGGTACCAGCCCAGGGTGGTGTCGTTGTCGTGGGTACCGGTGTACACCAGATCTTCCGCCCTGTGGTTATGCAGCAGGTGTGGATTGCCAGGGCTGCCGTCAAAGCCGAACTGCAGAACCGTCATGCCGGGCAACCGGAAACGGTGGCGCAACTGTTCCACATCGTCGCCGATAATGCCGAGATTCTCGGCCACCAGGGGAAGGTCCGGCAGTTCCCGGAAACAGGCCGACAGAAAGTCATCCCCCGGGCCGGGCACCCAGTAGCCGTTCACCGGCCGGGGGTCACTGGCAGGAATTTCCCAGAACGCCTGCAGGCCCCGGAAATGATCGATTCGCAACAGGTCAAACTTTTCCCGCTGGCTGGCCAGGCGGCTGAGCCACCACCGGTAACCATCCCGCGCCATGGCCTGCCAGTTATAAAGCGGGTTGCCCCAGTGCTGGCCGTCCGGCGAAAAATAATCCGGCGGAACGCCAGCCACTGCCAGCGGCTGACCGTTTTCATCCAGCTTGAACTGCTCCGGATTGGCCCAGACATCGGCGCTGTCATGGGCCACAAAGATGGGAATGTCCCCGAACATCAGCACGCCCCGGTCCCGGGCGTATTGCCTGAGCGCATGCCATTGCCGGTGGAACAGAAACTGCTCGTATTTCACCTGTTCGATGGCTGATTCATTGGCCCGGGAAAACTCTGCCAGTGCACTGGAGTCGCGCCGTCGCAGGGGGTCGGGCCAGTCCGGCCAGGCTGTTCCCGGGTATCTGGCCCGGATGGCCATAAACAGTGCGTAGTCATCCAGCCAGTGGCTGTGGCTGGCCAGAAATTGTGGCCAGGCATCGTCAATCTCCCGGCTTTCCAGTTTGCCGGGCAGTTCCCTGAAGTCGATCAGCTCCGGGTTACCGGCGTGGGCCGACAGAGACTGGTAGGGTGACAGATCCGGATGGGTCGGCCCGATAGGCAGCGTTTGCCAAACGGTTACACCAGCCGCTGCGAGCCAGTCGACAAACCTGCGAGCGCTTTCGCCCAGCTTGCCGTGGCTGCCCGGCAAGGCTGTCGGGTGCAGCAACACACCGGCACGGCGCCGGGAAAACACAGAAACGGGCGGCAGGGCTTGAGTCATGCACCCTCACCCGATTCGTGCCCTGGCCGCATGGCGCCGCCCCGGGCCGGCTCGCCACCGCCCTGGCTCAGGGGCTGGAACAGGCTCGGTGGTGCCGGGTATCCGATGGCGTCGTACAGGTTGACCAGGTGGCGCCGGTAAAGGTGTTCGAAATCTTTCACCACAGCAGCCGGGTTGTAATCCCCGAACCACCAGAACCAGTCCGAACCTTCACACAAGCCCAGCTGCCTTGCAGCCGCCGCCTTCTGTTCTGCGTTTAACGAGCCGTTGTCCATCACCTTGTCGTAATGCTGCTTGGCTTCACACAGCAAATCCCAGGCACGGTTTTTGTCGGGGTCGCCAATCCAGGTTGAGAAGGTTCCGTAAATCCAGCTGCCGGCAACAAGGTGAGGCAGGCCCTCGGGCTGGCAATCCGGGGTATCCAGGTAATCCCGGTAGGTGGTTAGTTCCAGATCCGGGTGGTTCTCCAGAACCCGGTACAACTCGTCCAGGAAGTAGTAGCCGTTCTCCGGGTAATATTCCCAGGCATTCTCACCGTCCAGAATCACCGAAATCACCGCATTGGCGTTGTTGCGATTATCCTTCGCAATATTCTCCATGTGATGTACCAGGTCACCCACGGCATCCAGGGCGTGCCAGTCGGCATAGGTAAAGCCGATCAGGTCAGACAACCCGTCATCACGGAAAAACACGGTCAGCGGCTGTTCAGCGAACCGGAATGGCCGGTGGATACTGCCGCCGCCATCGCCGGCACCTTTGCTACGGGCCAGTTTCATGCTGTTGTGGATCACGGAATCGCCACTGGCGGTCCAGCGGAATCCATGATCGTTCAGAAGGGGTAACAGTGACTGGCTCAGCGCGCCTTCGGAAGCCCAGCAACCGGTGGGCTGTTTGCCGAAAAACCGCTGGAACACTTTCTTGCCCTCTTCCAGGTGCCATGCCGCCCGCTGATCTCCTCCGGGGTAGTGCCCGTGTTCGGGCAACCGGATATCAGGAATCGCTTCACTGGCGGATTTCAGGTCCAGCAGCAGCGGCATGATGGGGTGCGCCCAGGGGCTCATCGCCAGCTCTACCTGCCCGTTCTGCTCCAGGTGCCGGTATCTCGGGCCGATGCCCGCCAACAGCTCGGCAATGACATCCAGCACGGCCAGCCGGTCTTCCCGGGAATACTGATGGCCTTTTTCCTGCAGGCTGCGGATAACGGGGTGAGACCGGCGAACGGTTTCTCCCATCCAGCCAAGGTGGTACCACACCAGCAGGTCTTCCAGGAACTGGACGGAGATATAGCGCTGTATATCCGGCCGGGCGCGATAGAAACCGGCCAGCTCGGACAACCTGCGGTAAGGGGGAAAGCGTTTGATGATTCGGTCGGCATTGGCCCGCAGGCACTTGTCCATCAGGTCCAGGAAGCCGGGCGAACCGGGCTCCGGCAGGGACTCGCTCACCAGGGCTGCCAGTACCGGATCACCAATACCGGTGCCTTTATGTCGCCAGCACTCGATCTGCACCAGGTATTCTTCAATCTGTTCCAGCAGCACCGGCGCAAAGTTCACCACGGCCCGGGCATCCGGGTGGGCTTCCAGGTGGGCGGCCATGTCGGCGTAGTCTTTGATGCAGTGCAGGTACACCCAGGGGAACAGGAATTCGCCAGTGCTCTGGTCCTGATAGTCCGGCTGATGCATGTGCCAGCAAAGCACGACCGGTGTGCGGTGGTCAGAGGCCATGGGGGTAGTCCTGCTCCAGCATCTCCGGGGTTACCAGCACAATGCCTTTGGGTGATACGTAGAAACGTTTGGCATCCTGTTCTGCGTCATAGCCGATACGGGTCCCTTCCGGAATGCGACAGCCCCGGTCGATGACGGCCCGGCGGATTTTGCAGTTTCGGGCAATATCCACATCGGGGAAAATAACCGTGTCTTCTACAGTACAAAAGGAATGGACAATCACCTTGGAAAACAGCAGTGAACGCTGCACCTGCGCGCCGGACACAATGCAGCCGCCGGCGACCATGGAATCTACGGCATAGCCCCGCCGGTTATCGTCATCAAACACAAACTTGGCCGGGGGCATCTGTTCCTGGTAGGTCCAGATGGGCCATTCCGAATCGTACAGATTGAGTTCAGGGCTGACGCCGATCAGCTCCATATTCGCCTGCCAGAGCGAATCGATGGTGCCGACATCCCGCCAGTAGGCCGGTTTGTTGTTGACCGGGTCCCGGAACGGAAACGCAGACACCCGAAGGCGTTTGATAATTGACGGGATAATGTCCTTGCCGAAATCGTGGGATGACAGTGTGCTCAGTTCGTGGTCTCGCAGCAGCTCATCAAACAGGATTTTGATGCTGAACACGTAGATGCCCATGGAAGCCAGGGCTTTACCCGGTTGCCCGGGCATGGGTTTGGGATTGTCCGGCTTTTCGACGAACTCGGTAATCCGGAGCTTGTCGTCCACCGACATCACCCCGAAGGCATTGGCGTCCTCCAGCGGCACTTCAATACAACCAACGGTGACGTCTGCCTCCTGCTCTACATGGGCGGCCAGCATGGTGCCGTAGTCCATCTTGTAAACGTGGTCACCCGCCAGGATCAGCACATACTCCGGATTGTGGCTGCGGATAATGTCGAGGTTCTGCAGTACCGCGTTGGCGGTGCCTTCGTACCAGGAGGTTTCGATGCGCTGCTGGGCTGGCAGCAGCTCCACAAACTCCCCCATCTCGCCCCGCAAAAAGCCCCAGCCCCGCTGGATATGGCGCATCAATGAGTGGGACTTGTACTGGGTAATCACACCCACCTGGCTAATGCCGGAGTTGATACAGTTGGAGAGTGGAAAATCGATAATCCGGAACTTGCCGCCAAAAGGCACTGCTGGCTTCGCCCGCCACTTGGTGAGGTCTTCCAGCCGGCTGCCCCGGCCTCCGGCCAGCACCAGGGCGAGGGTTTGCCGCGTCAGGCGGCTGACGTAACGCTTTGCCATTTGCATAGTTCTGCTTCCCTGAAAACCCGCTTGGTCCTCTGCCCGTCCTGAGCGAACGGTAATAGACACTGCATTGACGATTTATAAGATTCTAGAACACTACCATCCAATTATGACGTAAAATTGTCTCAGGTCATTTTTCGATCAGCGGCAAAAACGTCCAATGGTCTAACCTCCAGCCGTACCATTCTGAACGGGAACCCGAGGACTATGGAAAGCCCCACCCTGAGCGAGTTCGACCTCTACCTGCTGGCCGAAGGCCGGCACTGGCATATCTATAATGTGCTTGGCGCACATCCCATGACCCATAAAGGCACCGAAGGTGTGCGTTTTGCGGTCTGGGCCCCCAATGCCAGGGCTGTCAGTGTCGTCGGTGATTTCAATCACTGGCAGGCCGGCGCAGACGCCATGCAGCTGCATGAAGGCTTTGGCGTATGGTCTGTGTTCATACCGAAGGTCCAGGTTGACGCCCTGTACAAGTTTTCAATTACGACCCGCGATGGTCACCAGCTCACCAAAACCGATCCCTACGGCCAGGCCTTCGAGCTCAGGCCGTCAACCGCCGCCCGGGTTACCGAGCGCCGGGGTTATTGCTGGGAAGACGGCGACTGGCTGGAAAGCCGTAACCGGTTTGACTGGCAACGCAGCCCCATTTCCATTTACGAGGTGCATCCCGGCTCCTGGCGCCACCACGGCTCCGGGCGCTGGCTGAGTTACCGGGAACTGGCAGAGCAGCTGATTCCATACGTACTGGAGAGCGGCTTCACGCATATTGAATTGCTGCCGGTAACCGAGCATCCCCTGGATGAATCCTGGGGCTACCAGACCACCGGCTACTACGCGCCCACCAGCCGCTACGGCAGTCCGGACGACCTTCGTTACCTGATTGACCAGTGCCACCAGCACAATATCGGGGTAATTCTGGACTGGGTTCCCGGACACTTTCCGGATGACGAACACGCGCTGGCAAAGTTCGACGGCACCGCCCTGTACGAACATGAAGACCCGCGCCGGGGCCGGCACCAGGACTGGGGCACCCTGATCTACAACTACAGCCGCCATGAAGTAAAAAACTTCCTGATTGGCAGTGCCCTGTTCTGGCTGGACACCTTCCATGTGGATGGCCTGCGGGTAGATGCCGTTGCCTCCATGCTGTACCTGAATTACTCCCGCAATGAAGAAGACTGGTTGCCGAACGAATACGGCGGCAACGAGAACCTGGAGGCTATTGCCTTCCTTCGGGAGCTCAACCAGGTGTGCCAGGGCCGCTTCCCGGGGGTGCTGATGATGGCCGAGGAATCCACCTCCTGGCCCCAGGTTACCCGGCCACCGGAAGTCGGCGGGCTTGGCTTCAACCTGAAGTGGAACATGGGCTGGATGCACGACACCCTGCACTACTTCCAGCAGGACCCTGTTTACCGGCAATTCCACCACGACAAGCTCACCTTCGGGCTGCTGTATGCCTTTTCCGAGAACTTCCTGTTGCCGCTGTCCCACGATGAAGTGGTACACGGCAAATCCAGCCTGATCCAGAAAATGCCCGGAGACGACTGGCAACAACGGGCATCGCTGCGGCTGCTGTTCAGCTACATGTTCACCTACCCGGGTGCCAAGTTGCTGTTTATGGGCGGCGAGTTCGGCCAACGGCAGGAATGGAGTGAAAAACGGGAGCTGGACTGGCACCTGCTGCAACACGAAGGGCATCAGGGCATCCACAAACTGGTGCAGGACCTTAACCGCCTGTACCGGGAACAACCTGCCCTGCACCGGCTGGACTACAATGCAGCCGGTTTTGAATGGATTGATTGCCACGACTCCACCCAGTCGGTGGTCAGCTACCTGCGCAAACCGGACCAGCACGGTGGCGAGGCCTTGGTGATCGTGGTCAACTTTACCCCCGTGCCCCGGCATCACTACCGGATTGGTGTTCCCCTGGCCGGCAACTGGCAGGAGATCTTCAATTCCGACTCCACCTACTACGGTGGCAGTAATCTGGGCAATCCGTTTACCCTGACTGCAACCGACACCCCCTGGATGGCCAGGCCGGCGTCGGTGGAGGTTACCCTGCCACCCTTGGGGCTGATTATTCTGAAGGCCGATGCATGACCCGAATTCTGTTTGCCACCAGCGAAGTCTTTCCCCTGGTAAAGACCGGCGGCCTTGCCGATGTGTCCGGCAGCCTGCCGGAAGCCCTGTGCCGGCTCGGCTATGATTGCCAGATCCTGCTACCGGGTTATCCCGCTGCACTCAAGGCGGCCCGGGAGGCCGGTTCTCAGCGCAAGGCCCGCTTCCGTTTCGGGCAATACGATGTTTCACTCTGGCAAACTCAGGTGCCGGAGACCCAGGTACTGCTCTGGCTGGTGGATTGTCCGGCCCTGTTCGACCGGCAAGGTGACAGCCCGTACCAGAACGAAAACGGTGAAGACTGGTGGGACAACGCCCATCGTTTTCAACTGTTTGCCCGTATCGGGGCCATGATGGCGCTGGGGCAACTGGGGTTATCCTGGAAGCCGGATATCGTGCATTGCAACGACTGGCAAACCGGCCTGATTCCCGTGTTTCTGCACAACGACAAGCACGCGCCCGCCACTGTCTTCACCATCCACAACCTGGCCTATCAGGGCCTTTTCTCCCATGAAACGTTCAGGGCGCTGGGGTTGCCGGACCATCTCTGGCGTTTTGACCAGCTGGAATTTCACGGCCAGTTTTCCTTTCTCAAGGGCGGCCTGGTGTTCAGCGATGCCATCACCACTGTCAGCCCGAGCTACGCCCGGGAAATCCGCACGCCGGAGTTTGGCTATGGGCTCGACGGTTTGCTGGAACACCGGTCCCATGCCTTGACCGGCATATTGAACGGCATCGATAACCGTTACTGGAACCCGAAGTCAGACCAGCACCTGGGTTTCCACTACAGCCCGGACGATACCTCTGGAAAAGCCCAGTGCCGGGCAGCCCTGCAGCGCAAACTGGGGCTGGAAGTCAACGGCGCTCCGGTGCTGGGATTTGTCGGGCGTCTGGTAGAACAGAAGGGGCTGGACTGGCTGCTGGAAGCACTGCCGACTTTACTGGAAAAGGGTTGTCAGTTTGCCATTCTCGGTTCCGGAGAGGCCCGTTACCAACAGGCGCTGCAACACCTGGCCCGGGACTGGCCCGAACAGTTGTCACTTACGCTGGGTTATAACGAGGCCCTGGCCCACGAAATAACCGCCGGCGCGGACATCTTCCTGATGCCATCCCGGTTTGAGCCCTGTGGCCTGAACCAGATGTACAGCCTGCGCTACGGCACTATTCCGGTGGTGCACGGCACGGGCGGGCTGAACGATACCGTACTGGACCCCGGCGAGGTGCCGGTACGGGACGCCAACGGATTTGTTTTCCGGGAGCCCAACGCCCACGGGCTGAAGCGCGCCGTGAACCGGGCGCTCGAGGCCCGCAAGCACCGGAAAACCTGGCAACAGCTGCAGCAAAATGGCATGACCGCAGATTACTCGTGGAAGCACCGGGCCGGCGAATACGCCGCCCTCTACAACAAGCTCAGGCATAACCAGTAACCACAGGGAGGTTCTGAACATGCACAAGGCTACGGAATTCCGGCTTGAAGCCCGCCCCCAACTGCCCGAAGCCCTGCATCGGCTGGGGGAGCTGGCAAACGACCTGTTTTACAGCTGGAACCACGGCGTAAGGGGGCTGTTTGCCCGTATTGATCTGCGCCTGTGGCAGAAAGTGGAGCACAACCCAAAGCTGTTTCTGCGGCGGGTATCCCAGCACCGGCTCGAAGAAGCCGCTGCCGACCGCGCCTTTCTCGCCGAATACCGTCGGGTGCTGTCCAGTTACGATGCCTACGTAGAGGCCGGGCCTGGTGCAGAAGTAGTGGAGCTACTCAACCCCGAAACCAGCCTGGTGGCCTATTTTTGCGCCGAGTTCGGGTTTCACGAAAGCTTTCCGATCTATTCCGGTGGCCTGGGCATCCTGGCCGGTGACCACTGCAAAGCGGCCAGCGATCTCGGCCTGCCCTTCGTCGCGGTAGGGTTGTTGTACCAGCAGGGCTATTTCATGCAGACCATTGATGCCCAGGGCCAGCAAGTAGCCCGGTATCAGTGCCACGACAGCGACGAGCTGCCCATCAGCCCGGTAGAACAGGATGGCGAGCAACTCAAGATTTCCGTGCCCTTCCCGGGCCGGGAGCTCTGGGCCCGGGTCTGGCAGGCGCGGGTTGGCCATATCCGCCTGTACCTGCTCGATGCCAATACGCCGGAGAACAACGAGCAGGACCGGGAACTGACCCTGCAACTTTACGGCGGCGATTCAGACACCCGCATCAGCCAGGAAATCCTGCTGGGCATCGGGGGCACCCGGGCGCTGGCAGCATTGGGCATCAAGCCCACCGCCTGGCACATCAACGAAGGCCACGCCGCCTTCCAGATTCTGGAGCGCTGCCGGATGGCCATGGAGAACGGCCTCAGCTTCGAGGCCGCCCTGGAATCCGTTGCCGCCTGCACCCTGTTTACCACCCATACGCCGGTTCCCGCCGGCCATGACATTTTTCCCCGGGATTTGGTTGCCCATGCCCTGGGCCCGTATACGGAAACCGCAGGGCTGGAATTTGACCGGGTTTTCGAGCTGGGCACCAAGAACGGCGATGGCACCTTCAACATGACCAGCCTGGGCTTACGGGGCTCGCGGTTTCACAACGGTGTCAGCCGTATCCACGGCGGGGTCGCCTCAGAAATGGAAGGCAGCATCTGGCCGCAAATTCCTCCGGAAGAAAACCCCATCGGTTACATCACCAACGGCGTGCATGTTTCTACCTTTCTGGCGCCGGAATGGGCCAGCCTGTTTGAAATGCAGGCGCCCACCTGGAAAAGCGAGCTGAGAAACCCGGATTTCTGGAATTTTGTCGACAGAATTCCGGATTATCACTACTGGAGCGTGCATAAAGCCCTGAAACAGCAGATGGCAGAATTCATCGTGCGCCGGTTGAGGCGCCAGCATCAGCGCAACGGTACCGGCCATTCGGTCACCGAGCGCATGACCCGAAAGCTGGTATCCCCCGAAAAAGACGCCATGGTGATCGGCTTTGCCCGGCGCTTTGCCACCTACAAGCGGGCCACCCTGATATTTTCCGACCTGCCGCGGCTGGAACGGTTACTGACAGACCCTGACAACCCCGTAGTCCTGGTCTTCGCCGGCAAGGCCCATCCCAAGGACAACCCGGGGCAGCAACTGATCAAGGTCATCCACGACCTGTCCATGCAGCCGTCCCTGATGGGCCACATTATTCTTCTGGAAGACTACGACCAGGCCATGGCGAGGCGGCTGTTAAGCGGCGTGGATGTCTGGCTGAATACGCCGGAATATCCGAAAGAGGCCAGCGGCACCTCCGGCGAGAAAGCCGCCATGAACGGCGCCCTCAACCTGAGCGTGCTGGATGGCTGGTGGGGCGAAGGTTACGACGGTAACAACGGCTGGGCCATTGCCCCCCGGGATATCCGTCTGGACCAGGAATTCCGCAACCGTGAAGAAGCCCGGGACCTGCTCGACTTACTGGAAATAGAAATTATCCCGCTGTACTACAAACGGGAAGCCCAGGGTTACTCGAAAGACTGGGTGGCCCGTTCCAAGGCGTCCATGAAAACCATTACGCCCCGGTTCAATTCCCAGCGCATGGTGATGGATTACGTGCGGAACTATTACCAGCCGGCCAGCGCCCAGGGCCACCGCCTGGCAGCAAACAAAGGCGAACTGGCCAATGAGCTGGCGCAATGGAAGGCGCGGATACGGGCGGCCTGGCACGGGGTGAACATTCAGATGCACGGTTGTGTCACAGACCGCTGCAACTGGGATGAAGAAGTGGAGCTGAGCGTAGAAGTGGCCCTGAACGGGCTGGCACCGGAGGATATCCGGGTGGAATGCGTGGTGTCACCGGACTGTACCGGCAGCCACGGCGAGCCCGGGCCGGACAGTTTCATCCTGGAGCCGGCAGGTGACCAGGATGGCAAAACCCTGTTCTCCGCGCGCATCAAAGCGCCCTACCCGGGCCTGCAAACCCTGCGCCTGAGAGCCTATCCGTACCATGACGCCCTCACCCATCCGCTGGAGATGGGTGCCATGCTCTGGGCCTAGGCTATTCTTCGGTTGGCGTCAGCGCCTCGCCGTTGTTATTGGCGGCCAGGGCGTTGACCACCGGATTGGCGTACATATCCAGCAGGTAAGGCCGGATAGCCGGATCACAGGCTTCCAGCCGGCGCTCCATTTCAGCACGGGCCGCATCCAGGTCCGCCGGCGACCAGGTTTCTGCCGTCACCACGCTTTCGCTGACACTGCCCGGTGTTTCCCGGGCTTCCGGGTGAACGCCCCGCATCTGGTAAGCCACCAGGTTGGATGCATGCAGATGGTAATTGGCGTGCATTTCGTGGTCGATGCGGGCGGCCAGGGCTTTCGGATTGTCCGGTGCATCGGCAATAGGCGCACCGAAGTGCACATGAACATGCCCCTTGTAACCGGTCAGGCCTTTTACAATCTGCTCGGAATCTTCCCCTTCGGTTTTCTGGTAACTGCCGGTACGGGACTTCACTTCCAGCTCCCTGGCTTTGTCGGCATCGCAGGGATCGTACTCGTAGGCAATAGACACCGGCACAATATGCAGCCGGTTCATGGCCTCGCCAAAGTCCAGCCCGGATTTTTTCCGGCTCATGTAGAACATCTTGATGATGGCTGGGTCTGTGGCGTCTATACCGTCCTTCGCGCGGCCTTCACGCTGGGCTATCCAGATGCTGTGGTTGGTGTCGATGCTGTGGTTGATAAATCCTGACAACGTCAGGTAGGCATCGCGCATTTCCCGCGGGCTGGTCATGTTACGACGCACCACAAAGCTCTTGTTCAGGCGCATCATCTCTGCAAACACCCGGTTCTGCAGCAGATTGTCGCCAATGGCAATGCGGGTGGTCAGGAAACCGTTCTGGAACAGCAGGTAATTCACCACCATTGGGTCAAACACGATGTCCCTGTGGTTGGAGATAAACAAATGGGCGTTGGTCTTGCTCAGGTTCTCCAGGCCGCTGTGGGTTACCCGGGAGGTGGTGCTTTCAACCAGTTCGCCCACGTACTTTGACAGCTCCGCCTGCAGGTCATCCACCCGGTGGTAGTGGCCGAAGTTGCCAACCAGCCAGCGCCGTACAAACATCCGCAAGACCGCCGGCGCCCACTTCGCCGCCAGGGGGGACTTGAAGCGGCCCACCATGTCGAGGAACTCCCGATCATTAACCAGGCGTTTGATGGCCGGCGCTGTTTCTTCATCCGAATAGGGACGGATTGCGTCAAATTCCTGCATGCAAGCCCTGTTGTTGTTCGAAGCGGTTAATCAAGTGGTTGGAAATTGGCGGTATTCTATCCTGTCTTGGCACTCATTTCCTCCACCGAAATGGCGGGGTTAACCAATCCCGCCGGCGGATCTGTTATCATCCCCGCCCTGAACATTTCCCGCCCACAGGCAAAGACCAGCATGTATCCGGACCAGGATTTTGACCAACTGACCCGCGAACCCCCTTCTGCCACCGGCCGAAGCCCGGAGCAGGTTCTGCACGAGGTATTCGGTTACGAAAGTTTCCGGCCGCTGCAGGGCGATATCGTGCAGGAAGTGGTGGGCGGTGGTGATGCCCTGGTACTGATGCCCACCGGCGGCGGTAAGTCCTTGTGTTATCAGGTGCCGGCCCTGGTTCGACCGGGTACGGCGGTGGTCATCTCGCCGCTGATCGCCCTGATGCAGGACCAGGTGGCCGCCCTGAAACAACTGGGCGTGAGAGCGGCGTTCCTGAACTCCACCATGGATTTCGAGCAGGCCCGGGCCACCGAATATGCCCTGATGACCGGCGAGCTGGACCTGCTTTATTGCGCACCGGAACGGCTGATCCAGCCTCGTACCATTGAACTGCTGCACAACGCGTCGCTGTCGCTGTTTGCCATCGACGAAGCCCACTGTGTCTCCCAGTGGGGCCATGATTTCCGGTCTGACTACCTGCAGCTGAGCATGCTGGCGGAAGAATTTCCCGGCATTCCCCGAATTGCCCTGACCGCAACCGCCGATGAGCGTACCCGAAAGGAAATAGCCGAGCGCCTGTCGCTGACCCAGGCCCGGCACTTCATCAGCGGTTTCGATCGCCCGAACATCCAGTATCGAATCACTCCGAAAACCAATGCTAACAAACAGTTACTGGACTTTATTAAAGCCGAACATGAAAGTGACTGCGGCATTGTTTACTGTCTTTCCCGGAACAAGGTAGACGCCACTGCCAAGCTGCTGGCCAGCAAAGGCTACCTGGCACTGCCCTACCACGCCGGCCTGACTGCCGAGGAACGAGCCAGGAACCAGGAACGCTTTCTGCGCGAAGATGGCGTAATCATTGTGGCGACCATCGCCTTTGGCATGGGCATCGACAAACCGGATGTCAGGTTTGTTGCCCACCTGGACCTTCCCAAGAGCCTGGAAGCCTACTACCAGGAAACCGGCCGGGCCGGTCGTGACGGCAAACCCTCGACGGCCTGGATGGTTTACGGCCTGCAGGATGTCATCAAACTGCGGCAGATGCTGGAAGCGTCCCTGGGTAATGACCAGTTCAAACGTGTCGAGCGGCAGAAACTGGATGCCATGCTGGGCCTGTGTGAAGTCACTCAATGCCGCCGGCAGGTTCTGCTGCGTTACTTCGGCGACACCCTCGAACAGCCCTGCGGCAACTGCGACACCTGCCTGAACCCGCCGGAAACCTGGGATGGCACGGTTGCTGTGCAGAAAGCGCTGTCTTGCGTGTACCGCACGGGCCAGCGCTTTGGCGTTAACTATGTCATTGATGTACTTCGCGGTTCAGAGAACGAACGTATCCTGCAATCCGGCCACCAGGCCATTTCCACCTACGGCATCGGGCAGGATTTATCGGCGACCGAATGGAAGTCGGTATTCCGGCAACTGGTGGCTAACGGATATCTCCGCGCAGATCCGGAAGGCTACGGCGCCCTGCAGCTGACCGAACGCTGTCGCCCCTTGCTGAAAGGTGAGCAGCCTATCCAGCTGCGTAAAGACCCGGTTCAGAAGAAGGGCTCTGGCAGCAAGTCATCTGGCAGTCGCGCCAGCGGGCAGGATATCCGGGACCAGATCACTGACCATGCTGGCTGGGACGCCTTGCGGGCTTGCCGCAAGGAACTGGCAGACAAGCAGGGTGTGCCGCCCTATGTGATCTTCCACGACACCACCCTGTTCGAAATGCTCCAGCGCCGACCTGGCAGCATCGAAGAGCTGGGCGAAATCAGCGGGGTTGGTGCCGCCAAGCTGGAGAAGTACGGCGAAACTTTCCTTCAGGCCATCGCTGAACTGGGCGCTGGCTGATCGGTCAGCGTACCTTCCAGCTCGTCGGTTGATGCCACCCACTGCCCGGTTGCGCCTATAATACTGTCGATCAAAGCCATGAATTTGGTGTCCTGGTTCCGGTTACCGCGAATTTGCGTTGCAAAATTGCCCGTAAAGCAACAACAATGCAAATCAGAACAATACAACGACATTTCACGCATCTTCCAGAAGGAAAGCCGACTTGGGTTGTACTCCCCTTTTCCGCGTCGTTTCTTTCGCGGCCTGCCTGCTGGCAAGCCTGGTACCCGCCGCCCATGTAGTTGCCGAAACAACAGACAACCACCGGGAGCTCACCCTCTGGTACCGCAACTACGATAGCCCGGCAATTCGCAACCTGGTGTTGCTGGCCCTGGATAAAACCCCTGAGTACGGCAGCTATGAACTCCTTCGCAGTTTGGAGGTCAGCCAGGGGCGGGCCTTGCTCGAGCTGACCAAAGGTAACAACCGGATCCTCGATATTGCCAACGTTGCCACCACGGCTGAACGGGAGGACAGCCTGAACCCGATCCCGGTTCCGGTGGATGGCGGCTTGCTGGGTTTTCGGGTTTGCCTGGTCATGCCGGAAAATCTGCCGAAGTTCAAAGATATTTCCAGCCTTGAAGACCTCAAAGCCCGTAAAATCAGTATTGGCCAGGGAACACACTGGCCAGACACCCCGATTCTCGAGGCCAACGGGCTGAGGGTCATCACCAATCCCCGGTTCGAAGTGCTGTTCGGGATGCTGCTGAACCAACGTTTCGACTGCTTTGCGAGGGGAATCAGTGAAGTGCTTTTTGACCTCGAACAGCCTCGCGCCAGTGCCCTGGTGATTGAACCCGATCTTCTGATTGCTTACCCGTTACCTTCTTACCTGTTTGCCGCAAAACACGATCACGACACCGCCCACCGGCTTCAGCTTGGCATTGAGCGCGCCATCAATGATGGCAGTTTTGCGGACTATCTGAACACATACTTCGGCCGCGCGATGAACGAACTTAACCTCAAGCATCGCACCATCATCACCCTCAAGAACCCGTACCTCAGTGATGAATCCAATGGTGTTGGCCGGAAAACGCTGGAAGAGCTGAGCCGGCGTATCAAATACCTGGACCAATAGTCCCGGGCGAAGTATTCAGGAACCTCTGTTAAACTGATGCATCCTGAACCGTGCATCCGCTCGTCAAAAACGGAGAAACTCTGAATGGCCCACGAAGAACTGCACCTGAACCTGCGCAACCTCACCCTCGAGGATTACCCACAGCTCCAGGAACTGATGGACGATGTTTACGACGACATCGGCGGTGCATGGCCAAAAGACACCATCAAGGCGCTGGTGGAGCAATTCCCGGATGGCCAGATCTGTATTGAAGACAATGGCCACCTGGTAGCCGTAGCACTAACCGTAAGCGTTAAGTACGAACGGTTCAGCAACCCCCACGCCTACGACGACCTGATCCTTCGCAACGAAAAGATCTGGCACAACCCCAATGGTGATTCCCTGTACGGGCTGGATGTGTTCATCCACCATGAATATCGCGGCTATCGTCTGGGCCGGCGCTTGTATGAAGCCCGAAAGGAACTGTGTCGCTCCATGAACCTGCGGGCCATCCTGGCCGGCGGCCGCATTCCCAACTACTTCAAGTATTCCGAGCAGTACACACCGGAAGAGTACATCCAGCGGGTAGACCGCAAAGAGATCTACGATCCGATTCTGAGCTTCCAGCTCTCCAATGACTTCCAGGTTACCCGGCTGATGCACAAATACCTGCCGGAAGACGAAAAATCCATGGGCTATGCCACGCTCCTCGAGTGGCGAAACATCCTGTATACCCCGCCCTCTTCAGTACTGGACGTGAAGAAAACCCAGGTGCGTATGGGTGCAGTTCAGTGGCAGATGCGGGAGTTCACCTCGGTTGAGGAAGTGCTCAAGCAGGTAGAGTACTTCGTCGACGCCCTGTCGGACTACAAAAGCGATTTCGCCCTGTTCCCCGAGTTTTTCAACGCCCCGCTGATGGGCCTGACCGACCAGATGGACCAGACCCGCGCCATTCGCTTCCTGGCCGGCTTTACCGAACAGTTCCGTAACGAAATGTCGGAAATGGCCGTCAGCTATAACATCAACATCATCACCGGCTCCATGCCGCTGATCGAGAACGACCGGGTGTACAACGTCTCCTATCTTTGTCATCGCGACGGTCGGGTAGACGAGCAGCGCAAGATTCACATTACCCCACACGAACGCCGGGACTGGGTGATTGAAGGCGGTAATGAGTTCAAGGTATTTGATACCGACGCGGGCCGGGTTGCCATTCTGATTTGCTACGACATCGAGTTCCCGGAACTGGGCCGCATTGCTGCCAGCCAGAACGTCGACATCATCTGCGTGCCCTTCTGGACAGACACCAAGAACGGCTACCTGCGGGTGCGCCATTGTGCCCAGGCCCGGGCTATTGAAAACGAATGCTATGTGGTGATCACCGGCAGCGTGGGTAACTTGCCCAAGGTGGAAAACCTGGACGTTCAGTACGCCCAGTCATCCGTGTTCTCGCCTTCGGACTTCGCCTTCCCCCACGATGCCGTGATGGCCGAAACCACGCCCAATACCGAGATGATCATGTTCTCGGATATGGACCTGGAAAAGCTGAAACTGGTACGTAACGAAGGTTCTGTCACTAATCTTAAAGATCGCCGTGTTGATATGTACGAAATCAAAACCCGTTCACGGTAACGGATCTGGCCCGGAATCACCGGCCAGGGTCTTGAACCATTCCCTGAAAGGGTTACCGTAGACGGCTGACAGCATTGCCATAATTGCTTTCGCCGTCTATTGTTTGATCTATATACACATTCTGATGTACTGAAAAACGCAGAGATACAGGTTAATGAACGACCCACTACCGGATCTGGTTGCCCGCTTCCGTGTTCGCCAGGGACTGTTTCGTAAAGAAACCGTCGAGGCCCGCGTGTACGAGCTGGACAGCTATGGCTGCGTGATGAAAACCGACAAGGTTTTCGAGCCGGGCGATACTCTGGTTCTGGAGCTGGTAATGGATATGCCGTTTGAGGAAATCCGGGCCGAGTGTGTCTCCGGCCTGGTCACCGAAAAGAGAAAGCACTGTAGCAATTTCTTCTATTCGATTGATTTTTCTGACCTTAACACCAAAGACGCATCTCCCCTGTCAGAAAAACTCCGGCGCATTCACGAAGTACTTCTGAAAAAACAAAGCCTCAAATCCCGCCGTGGCCCGGGCCCCGTCGCGAGCATGAGGCAACTGGCCTGATACCCCGTAGTACTTACCAAGCATCCGTCTGCAAGGAGACGTCCCCATGGCAAAGAAAGCCAAACCGAGCGTAGATAAGATCGTCAAGAAGGTGAACAAAGAGTTCGAGAAAACGTCTGCCCAGATCGAGGGGCTGATTAGCGATGCCCTGCAACAGTTCGACCACCTGCAGCACCAGATTCAGGACCCCGTGCGCAAGCTGCTCAAAGACATGGACGAGCTGCGTGACCGGGAAATGAAGCGTTTTAACGAAGAGTTCGAGCGCCGGATGAACGAGTTCCACGAATTGCAGGCCACCCTGCTGGAGCGCGTGGGTATTGCCTCCAAGGAAGCCCGCAAAGCGGCGGACGAAACAGCCAGCAAGGCCAAGTCTGCGGCCAAATCCGCTACGGGCAGCAAGCCGGCTGCAAAGAAGGCGCCTGCCAAAAAGCCTGCCGCCAGGAAAACTGCTACTCCGAAGGCGGCCAAGCCTGCGGACAAGTCTGATCTTACCCGTGTGAAGGGTATCGGACCGGCGACTGCGAAGAAGATGAAAGAAGCCGGTATCACTTCCATCGAGCAGATTGCCAACCCGAGCACCGAAGACAAGCAGAAGCTGGAAGCCTTCAAGAGCATGAAAGGCTACAGCCAGCTGACCGCCGAGGCGAAAAAAGTACTGTAAAACGTACCTTAGCCTCGGATGTTGAGTACCCGCGCCAGAGCCTCGTCCAGGCTCTGGCGTTCTTTTTCGGGGGTGAAGGTTTCAGCGAGCGCCGACACAGCCGCTCTCAGTTTTGCCAGGTACTCCGGTTCCCGCTCTGCCCGGCTCATCAACCGGGCCAGTGCCTTGTCATCCCCAACCGGGAAATAGCCCGGATAATCCTCACCCAACAGCCCCTTGTTGCCCGGAATATCCGACGCCAGAATTGGCAAGCCTGCCCTGCAGGCTTCAGAGACCACATTCGCGCCACCTTCCATCACCGAGCTGATGACCATCACACTGCTCACGGCCATCAGATTTTCCAGGCCCGGCTTATCGAGCTCCCCTAACCAGTGAAAGCGCGGGTTATCCTTGCTTTCTGCCAACGCTTTCTCGCGCCACTCCTCGGTGTGCGGGCGGCCGGCACAATTAACGACAATGCTGGAATCTTCCGGCAGGTGGCGCGCGGCAAGGGCGGCCCGCAGGCTGTCTTTTTCATCACGCAGGTGGCCGATCACACAGATATTGAACTGCCCTGATTCCGGCCGGGAGCCGCCACGCACGGCAGGCTGCGCTGCAGACTGGCGAAGAGTAACCAGTTTGTCGCGGAACGATTCCGGAATGTCCCGGCCTACCAGGTCGTGCAGGCCTATCAGCAAATCCGCCGTGTCCATCGAAACCAAGGTAACCCCGGGATATTCATGCTGGTGATGATAAATATCGGTACCCGTCAGCACGACAATTAATGGCTTGTCCGGATTTTGCTCTCTCCATGCCTCTACCGCATGCGCACTGCGCCAGGCGTGAAGGGCGATCATAAGATCAGCCGTTTCTCCTTCATATTCGGTCAATACCTGGACCTGATGGCCGGATTGCTCCAGCAGTACCTGCCAGCGCAGGGCCGTGGCTCGATTGCCGGCATTGGAGTCCGGGCCGGCAGGAGTGATGATCAGAATATGCATAAAGGGTGTCCGATAAATTTACCGAAATTCTGCACGGGCCAGTGCTCCGGGTAAAGGATTCCTGCGTATACCGGTTCAGACTTTCAGTAATTCACGGTATCCTGAGGCTGCCTTCGGCGCTCGCCGGGCCACCCAAACTCCCCGACACAAAGGAATGAATCAACATGGTCATCAAACATCTACGGAAATGGCTGGTTTCCGGCCTTCTGTCTTTTTCTGCCGTAACTGCCGTACAGGCACAAACCTTCGTGTTTACGGCTATTCCTGATGAAGATGAAACCAAGCTGGTAGAGCGCTTTCGTGGCGTGGCCGATTACCTTTCCGAGCAACTCGATGTAGACGTTCGTTATATCCCGGTGAAATCCTATGCGGCCGCGGTATCCGCCTTCCGCAACAACCAGGTGCAGCTGGCCTGGTTTGGCGGGCTGTCCGGTGTGCAGGCGCGGCGCCTGGTGCCGGGTTCTGAGGCCATCGCCCAGGGCGTGGAAGACGAAGCCTTCGTCACCTACTTCATCGCCAACACCAGCACCGAAATCGAGCCGGCAGACAGCCTGGCGGACCTTGAAGACAACCTGCGTGGCAAAACCTTTACCTTTGGTTCCAAGGGTTCTACCTCCGGCCGCCTGATGCCCGAGTTCCACCTGCGCGATACCTTTGGTGAGGCACCGGAATCTGTATTTTCCCGTGTTGGTTTCAGCGGTAACCATACCCGTACTCTTCGCCTGGTAGAGGCTGGCACCTATGAAGTGGGCGCGCTCAACTTCCAGGTATGGGAAAAAGAGCTGGCAGACGGAAACATTGATACCGATGCCGTTCAGGTTATCTGGAAAACCCCGGCGTACCCGGATTACCAGTGGACCATCCGCGGTGACGTGAACGAGCGGTTCGGTGAAGGTTTCAAAGACAAGGTGACCAAGGCCCTGCTGGAACTGGACGATCCGGCACTGCTTGAAAGCTTCCCCCGTTCCGGCTTTATTCCGGCGTCTAACGATGATTACGAGCCCATTCGCAAGACCGCTGAAAACATCGGAATCCTCGATTGATGTCAGGATTTGATTTTCATGGTCTGACAGCCAGCTTTAACGGAGAGCGGGTGATTGGCCCGCTCTCCCTGCACGTAAATGAAGGCGAGCATGTGGCGCTGGTCGGCAAAAGTGGCGCCGGCAAGTCTACGCTGATCCGTTTGCTTTACGACCGGCTTGAGAGTGAGGCATCCCTGATTCCGCAAGGCCTGGGGTTGGTGAACGCGCTGCCGGTGTTCCATAACGTGTTTATGGGGCAGTTGGACCGACATCCCGGCTGGTATAACGCCCTGACCCTGATTCGCCCGTTCCGTCGCGACCGAGACGCCGTAAAGGCCTTGCTCAAAGAACTGGAAATTCCCGAGAAACAGTGGATACCGGCGGCTGCACTGTCTGGCGGGCAACGCCAGCGGGTGGCCATTGCCCGGGCCATCTACCGGCAGGCCCCTGTGCTGTTGGCGGATGAGCCCATTTCGGCACTGGATGGCCCCATGGCGCACCTGGTCATGGAAACCCTCACCAACCGGTTCTCCACCTCGATTATTGCCTTGCACGATGTGGACATGGCGCTGCGTTACTATAACCGGATCATCGGTATCCAGGACGGCCAGGTAGCGCTGGACGAAGCGGCTTCCTCGCTTGTCGCATCCGACATCATGTCGCTGTATTAACGGGCCAGAACCAGTTTATGTTTTCCTACCCCACCGTCAGAGCCAGTTTCATCTTCCTTGCCATTGCGCTCGGCGGTTTGCTGGTGGCCGATATTGCCATCACCACCGCCAACCCCTGGCAGGATCTTGGCCGGTTCTTTCTGGGCGTAGCTACCCCCAACTTTTTCAGCACCGAAGGCCTGATGACCGCCCTGCTGCGCACGGTGGCGTTCGCCTTCGTGGGTGTAACCATCGGCAGCCTGGCAGGATTTCTGCTGGCGCTGGGTTATCGGTTTCTGCCGGTTCGAATCTTCTGTGCCTTCATCCGTTCGATTCATGAGTTGTTCTGGGCGCTGATCTTCTTACAGTTCTTCGGTTTCCACCCACTGACCGGCGTGCTGGCCATTGCCATCCCGTATTCGGGTATCTTCGCCAAGGTGTACTCGGAGATCTTTGAAGAGTCTGATCCGGAGCCCGGCCGCCTGCTGCCTCCCGGCACCGGTTCGGTGTCAGCCTTTCTGTATGCCCGTATTCCGGATTGCTGGGAACAGATCCGCACCTACACCTCTTACCGCCTGGAATGCGGCCTGCGCTCCTCGGCCATTCTCGGTTTCGTGGGTTTGCCTACGCTGGGGTTCTACCTGGAATCGTCGTTCTCCCAGGGCATGTATTCCGATGCCGGCGCCATGCTGATTCTGTTCTATATCCTGATTGCCACCCTGCCCCTGTGGGTTCGGCCGAAATTGCTGCCGTTCTACATTCTGGCCGCTCCATTCTTTCTGGGAGACGGGTTCCCCATTGTCTGGGGCAATGTGGAGCGGTTCTTCACCGAAGACATCATCCCGGCGCCCCTGCGTAATGGCGAGGGGCTTGCCGGCATCTCTGCCTGGTTCGGGGATGTGATGATCACCGAGGCACTGCCGGGCATCTGGAACACCATTGTCCTTACCCAGATTGCCCTGGTGGCTACGGGCATTATTTCCCTGCTGGCCTTCCCGCTGATTTCCAACCACTTTGGTGGCCCGGTGCGCCGTACCTCCGGCCATGTGTTGCTGGTGATTGCCCGCTCCACGCCGGAATACATCCTGGCTTACATCCTGTTGCAACTCTGGGGGCCGTCCATGCTGCCGGCGGTGGTGGCACTGGCCCTGCACAACGGTGGCATTATCGGCCACCTGATCGGGCGCCAGACCAACACCATTCAGTTGCGCCCGGATGCGCCCACCGGCTTCACCCGGTACAGCTGGGAACTGGTTCCCCGGGTTTACCGGTCGTTCCTGGCGTTTCTGTTCTACCGTTGGGAAATCATCATGCGTGAAACAGCCATCCTGGGCATCCTCGGCATCTACACACTGGGCTTCTATGTCGACAGTGCCATACAGAACATCCGTTTCGACCGGGCCATGGTACTGATACTGATCACAGCCCTGCTGAACATTGGCGTTGATGCACTGGGCCGCTACATCCGCCGGAAACTGGCCCTGCAGACCATGCAAACCTGCTGATCAGCTGAGACCAGCATCACAATTCCCGCAGCTGAAATGCCGGTACCGCCAGAATTGGGAAGCCGGTTACCTTGCCGCTCGTTACATATCGTTACAATGCCTTATCGTTCTAATTTCAGGAATGCGAGGCAAGATACCCTTCATGGTCAACGGACTGGTCACAGTTACTGAACTCGGCTTGCTGGCTCTGGTCGGCATTCTGGCAATCCGGATGGTTGCCCTGTCCCGGGGAGAAGCACTTCAACTGGCAGGTGGTATAGCGGAACCGGAAATATCCGGCCCGGTGGCAACGCGCACGGCGCGTACCGGCAAGCGGGTGAAAATTGCCTCCGCCCATGGCACCGAACTGCGCACCCAGCTGCACATTCTGGCTGGGCTCCAGGAGCGGGATTGTCGGGATAAGGGGCTTTTGCTGGCCGAGGCGCCAGAGGCGGTGCGGATGTACGCAGCCGCCTGGTTGTATGGGGCCGGTTGTGCACTGAGCCGCCAACCGGTGCGCCATTCCGATGCCCTGGCAGTCATGGTGGCACGCATTGTCAGCCGTAAAACAGGCATTCGCCAACCGGAAGCATTGCAGGCTATCAGCACCCTCACCTCCAGTTCCGTGTTACTGGCTTGCTACCGGGCCGGCCTTGAAGGTGCTGAACACTGGCAGCAACATCAGTATGTACCGGCACCCTCCAGCCTTTACGACGCAGCCACCAGCAACGCGTTTATCTGACGGCTTCAACTTCCCAATTACGTCCAAGGTTAATCGCTGTGGTGCCGGTTTCGTCCTCTGCGGGCACTCCGGCGATCACTGGCCGGGTAAACCCGCCGTCGTCAGTGTGCTGCATGGAGTCGACATCCACAGACCGTACCAGCCATGATTTCCCGCCTGCGTTCACACGCGCCCGGTGGGTGAGACCGAAGACAAAACGGCAGTAATCGAGTTTCAGCTGAAGCAAATCCTGTTCTGCCTTGAGAATCTTTCTGAGCAGAACCTTTTGAACACTTTCCCCGTAATCCATCACATTTCCCTGGAGATTGTTGTATTTTCCAGGAATTTAACTACTTCTCCGCACGAAAGACCAGTGTTGACGGCACATTTTCGATTAAATCCTGGCCATCCTGAAAATCGATTCTCCAGATCATTTCACTGCCAGTGGTACAGAACGGCGCGGTAAACCTGGCCCGGTATTCAAGCGATTCCTCCCGTACCAGTGGCACCGGGTACTCGCCCATGTACATGTTTTCGCCCCTTAGTACCGCCAGAAACCGATCTGGCGCTTCCGGCACGGTCACCTGAAGCTGGTACTCCACGCCCTGGTCTCCTTCCGGGCCGGGGGTCAGCTTGACCTGCCACTGGCCTTGATCCGTTTGCCAGCTGCAAGGGCCTGCAAGCAGGTCGCAAGGTGGCTTCTTCTCCTCGTTGCTGGCTTCGTTCAGGTAGTCAGGAGCAAATGCCAGTATCGCTACCGCAGCAATCAGTAAACCCCCTGTTACGATGGCTCGTATCATATCAGCAGCCTCTCATCCCCTTTTTGAAGGGGGCATTATGGGCATAAATGCCGACATGGCAAAGGTTTCTAAACCGCGGCCAGCATGAGAAAATGCCCGGCTTTCTGGCTTGAATCACCCAAGAAACAGGATACCGCTGTGCAACCGGACATCTCCGTAAAGCACCTGAACAAGATCTACGAAGACGGCTTTCAGGCCCTGAAAGACGTTAACCTGGAAATCTACCCGGGAGAGATCTTCGCCCTGCTTGGCCCCAATGGTGCGGGCAAAACCACGATGATTTCCATCATCTGCGGGATAGTGAACAAGAGCAACGGCGAAGTAACCGCTGCCGGCCACGATATCGTTAAAAACTACCGCAAGGCCCGCGAAGCCATCGGCCTGGTACCCCAGGAGTTGAATACCGATTCCTTTGAAACCGTATGGGATGCGGTGTCGTTCAGCCGCGGCCTGTTCGGCAAGGCCCCGAAACCGGCCCACATAGAGAAGGTACTGAAAGACCTCTCCCTGTGGGATAAGCGCAACAACCGCATCATGTCGCTGTCTGGCGGCATGAAACGCCGGGTGATGATTGCCAAGGCCCTGTCCCACGAGCCTCGCATTCTGTTTCTGGACGAGCCCACCGCGGGCGTGGATGTAGAGCTTCGCCGCGACATGTGGGAGATGGTCCGGAAACTCCGCGAGAACGGCACCACCATAATCCTGACCACCCATTACATCGAAGAAGCCGAGGAAATGGCGGACCGCATCGGGGTGATTCGCCAGGGCCAGATTATCCTGGTTGAAGACAAGGACACCCTGATGTCCAAGCTGGGTAAAAAAGAACTGCGCCTGCAGCTGCAGCACAAACTCGACAGGGTGCCAGGCGAACTCACCCTGGAGCCCGTCGAGCTTTCGGAAGACGGCTACGAGCTGATCTACACCTTTGACTCCCAGCAACAGCAAGCCGGCGTCGCCCGCTTACTTCGGACCCTTGGGGATCTGGGCATCGAGTACCGGGACCTGCAAACCCGGGAAAGCTCCCTGGAAGAGATTTTTGTGGGCCTGGTTCACGAATAAGCCGCCCGAACGGAGAGAGCAGAATGAATCTTTACGGTGTAAAAGCCATCTACAAGTTCGAAATGGCGCGCATGAAGCGGACCATCATGCAAAGCGTGCTGTCGCCGGTGATCTCAACCTGCCTGTACTTCGTGGTATTCGGTTCTGCCATCGGCTCCCGCATGGGCGATATCGACGGCATCGACTACGGCGCCTACATCATCCCGGGGCTGCTGATGCTGTCCCTGCTGATGCAGAGCATCTCCAACGCCTCTTTCGGCATCTATATGCCAAAGTTTTCCGGCACCATCTATGAAGTGCTGTCTGCCCCTGTGTCCTATGCCGAGATCGTTCTGGGCTACGTTGGTGCTGCGGCCACCAAGGCGGTTATTCTGGGGCTGATTATCCTGGCGACCGCACGGCTGTTTGTCGACTACTCGGTACTGCATCCCGTGTCGATGCTGGCCTTCCTGGTGCTGACTGCGGTGACCTTCAGCCTGTTCGGGTTCATCATCGGCATCTGGGCCGACGGTTTCGAGAAGTTACAGATCGTGCCCATGATGATCGTAACCCCGCTGGTGTTCCTTGGCGGCACCTTCTATTCCATCGATATGCTGCCCCAGGTCTGGCAGACCATCAGCCTGTTCAATCCGGTGGTGTATTTGATCAGCGGCTTCCGCTGGGCTTTCTATGGCGTATCTGATGTGCACGTGGGCATCAGCGTTGCCATGACCCTGGTATTCCTGGCCATGTGCATGACCACCGTCTGGTGGATCTTCAAAACCGGATACCGGCTGCGTTCGTGATGTTTCGTGTATTGCTGGCAACCTGCGCCCTGGTGGCGCTGGCCGCCTGCGGCGCGGCAGACGCCCGGGACGAACAACCCTTGCCGGTGATTGAGGCCTGTTTTGTAACCGCTGATCGCTCCTACCCGGTCATGCTTGAAGTGGCCAGTGAACCGGAGCAGCGGCGCCGGGGCCTGATGGGCCGGGAACACCTGCAGGACAACGCCGGCATGCTGTTCGAGTACCAACAGCTGCGACCGGCCGACCACGGATTCTGGATGTACCAGACCCTGATCCCCCTCGACATCGCCTATCTAGGTGCACAGGGCGAGATAGTAAGCCTGCGACAAATGCACCCCTGTGCATCCTCCCGCAGCAGCGACTGCCCGGCTTATCCGGCCGGCAAGCCCTTCCTGAGTGCGGTGGAAATGAATGCCGGCTACTTCCATGAACGCGGCATTGGCACCGGTGACCGGCTGGTATGGCCAGCCAACGGTGCCTGCAAGCCCTGAAACAACTCCGGCTATTTGTGCTGCCAGTTCGGATCCCGCTTATCCAGGAACGCTGAAATACCTTCCTGTGCATCTTCAGCTGTCATATTGGTGGCCATCACCCTGGCGGTGTAATCGTAGGCATCGGCCAGGGGCATTTCCAGCTGGCGATAGAACGCCTCTTTACCGATCTTCAGGGTGTGGCCAGATTTACCGGCAATGGTTGCGGCCATGTTGTAGACGGTCTCATCCAGGGCTTCCGGTTCCACTACGCGGTTCACCAGCCCGATATGCTCTGCGGTATCCGCATCAATCATTTCGCCGGTTAACAACATTTCCATAGCATGTTTGCGGGAAACATTGCGCGACAGCGCCACCATCGGCGTGGAGCAGAACAGCCCGATGTTCACACCCGGCGTGGCAAACCGACTGCCCCGCTCCGCTACCGCCAGGTCACAGCTGGCCACCAGCTGGCACCCTGCCGCTGTTGCCACACCGGCTACCCGGGCGATCACCGGCTTCGGCAGGTTCACAACCTGCTGCATCACCTTGCTGCACTGCTGGAACAGGGCCAGCTGAAATTCGTGGCTGTCGAATTTATCCCGCATCTCCCGCAGGTCGTGGCCGGCGCAAAACACATGGCCGGCGGAAGCCAGCACCACTACCCGGCTGCTGTCATCCCGGGCGATTTTCTCAAGGGCTGAAGACAACCCTTCCAGCATGGCCATAGACAGGCTGTTGCGGCGTTCCGGCTGGTTCAGGGTCAGCGTGGTAATACCATTTTCTGTACGGACTCGCACTGGGCGTTCTTGCGCGGCGGACATAATTCAGAACTCCTTGATGGCTATCACCCCAGTATTGCCAACAGCTGCCAGCCTGTCGAACAGACTTTGGGCGTATACAAATAGTTGCAATTTGCGGCTATTACCGAGTATTCGCAGGCAACCCCGACCGGTACGATGAATGCTTAAAACAAGCAAGCCAGAAGCTTGTTAAAACATCGAACAGGTAAACGCAGTATGAAGCAAGTCCGCCACTCACTGGCCTCCAGGTTTGTTCTGTTTCTGGCGGGCCTTCTTGTACTGGCCATGATCGCCCTGCTTCTGATCGAAAGAGTTGTATTCCAGCCGGTACTCATGAAAGCCGAGAACCAGCAAGCCGGCCAGGAACTCGCGCGCATCGAAAATTCGCTGGAGCAGAACCACAATGCGTTGACCGCCCAAACCCGGGACTGGGCGCACTGGGATGACACTTACCAGTTCATCCAGGATGCAAACAGCGACTACGCCACCAGTAACTTCAGCCGGGAGATGTTCGAAGACCTGCACGATCAGGCCATGATCTTCATCAGTGAAGACCAGCAACCAATGTGGATTGCCGGCATTGATCCGGGCACGAACACCTACGTCACCTGCACCTCGGCAACGGGCGACTGCAGCTGGGCGGCACCGCTCATCGCCGAGGTTCAACCGTTTCTGGGCGAGGTAGAAGCAACGGGGCTGCCACTGAACCTTGCCTCCCCGTGGCCTGCACGCGCTGCGATAGCACCCATACTTCAAACCGACAGGACAGGCCCATCCCGGGGCTGGCTTATCAAGCTTCGGCTGATTGACGAACGGCTGACGGATTTGCTCGAGGATCAGACCGGGCTATCGGTGCAGATTTCCACACGTCCAGCCCCGGCCGATACGGAACGGAAAATGGCTCTTCAGCGAGAGCCAGACCTGCTGCATGCCGGCAAGCCCCTGTTAACCCATTCCCGTGGGCCCGAGCTGGTGTTGAGTACTGAAACTCCGAGAGACCGCGTAAAAAGGGCGTCGCGAATTTTTCGCTATTCACTCGCCTGGACGGCCGTTTTGCTGGCCGTTGTGATCGGGGTGGTACTGGCACTGCTGTATGGTCTGGTACTGAAGCCACTGGGCCAGTTCACCCGCTTTGTTACCGGGAAACAGGGCGAGAATTCCCTTGCCCAGCGCGAGAACCTGGCAGACGTACCAGGCAGCCTGTTGCAGCGGAAAGACGAGTTCGGCACCCTCGCTCGCCATGCCCAGAGGTTGATCAGCCAGCAGCGGGAACAGTCAAAAATGTTGCTGGACCTGTCCCAGCACGATCCGCTGACAGGCCTGGCCAATCGCCGACTGTTCGATGCCAGCTTGCAGCAAAGCCTGTCGGATGAACCGGAAAAGCCGACCTCCGTGTTGATGCTGGATATCGACCATTTCAAACTTTATAACGACCGCTATGGCCATCCGGAAGGTGACAGGTGTCTCGCCAGCGTTGCGGAGTGCATGGAGCAAACCGTCAAGCCCCATGGCTTTCTGGTTGCCCGCACCGGCGGTGAGGAATTCAGTGTGCTGATGCCCGAAACAGGGTTGGAACAAGCCAGAACCTGTGCCGAAGAACTCCGTAAAGCCATCGCAGGCCTGAAACTGCCCCACGCAGACTCTCCAGTGAGCGATGTCGTCACCGTGAGTGTCGGTGTTGCCAGTAGTGTAAACGTGGACAATGTTTCCGGCTCCACACTCATGCGCAGCGCAGACCTGGCGTTGTATGAGGCGAAGGATCAAGGCCGGAACCGGGTTGCCTGCTTTGGTGAGGATGCGGCAAACATTTTCGGCTGAAGGGCCGGGGAAATCAGGATGGTGCTCCGGGCCGGAATCGAACCGGCACGACCTTACGGTCGAGAGATTTTAAGTCTCTTGTGTCTACCAATTTCACCACCGGAGCATCGGGGGAAAACTGAAGGCCGGAATTGTATAAGGCCCGGATGGCTAACGCAATTCCGCTTTCAGAATCGCTCAGTAATTAAGCAATTTCCGGCAGGGACTCAGATTATTCGGGCTTGGTTGCCCGGCCCTTGTAGATATAACCGGCAATTTTCGGTGCATTGGGCATATACAGATTCTCCAGCTCCTGGATCTCAAAGCCGGCGTGTTCAATCAATTCCGCAATGTGCCGGTTCAGGTGACAGCCGCCGGCCAGCTTTCGCCAGCTTGGTGTTATCCGGTGCTGCCATTTGCGCGTGGTGTCGTGTGGGGCTTCTCCGTGTTCCAGGAACAGCAGGTCGCCACCGGGCTTGAGTACCCGCTTCATCTGCAGCAAGGCCGTGTGCCAGTCCGGAATGGTGCACAGGGTGAAGGTAAGCAGAACGGTATCAACCGAATTGTCCTGCAGCGGAATCTTCTCACCGGGCAGATCCAGCCATTCAACCCGCACCGGTGACCGGCCCAGGTTCGACAAGGCTTTGCGCCGCATGCCTTCCGATGGCTCCAGCCCGTACACCATTTCCACCTGGTCCTGGTTATAGAATTCCAGGTTAATACCCGAGCCCATTCCCACTTCCAGCACACGGCCGCGAGCCCTTGGCACAAGTTGGCTGCGCAGTTTCATTACCTGGCCCATGGAGCAGGCCTTGTCGATAATGTGGGGAAGAATCCGGTCTTCGTAGAAGCTCATAGGTTCACCGTCATTGTTTTATATCAAGGGTGCGACAAACTGCCCTATTTCTTTCTGCTACAATTCCCGTAGCATCATAATTAACTGCCGGTAATAACAACATAACAAAATCGCCTAAGGCAGCGGCCGGGCGGGTTAGCACCTGTCTGTTGTGATTTGTGAAAGTTACCGGAGGTTCCTGTGGAACTAGATCCCCTCATCCTATCGCGAATCCAGTTCGCGTTTGTCGTGTCATTTCACGCCATTTTCCCGGTATTTACCATCGGGCTTGCATCTTATATAGCCGTTCTGGAAGGCCTTGCCTTCAAAACCCGTAACCCGGTATGGACGAAGCTTTCCGGATTCTGGACAAAGGTCTTCGCCGTTGTCTTCGGGATGGGGGTGGTCTCCGGGATCGTGATGTCGTTCCAGTTCGGTACCAACTGGAGTAACTTCTCCCAGGCTTCTGCCAACTTCCTTGGCCCGATTCTGAGCTATGAGGTTATCACGGCCTTCTTCCTGGAAGCGGCGTTCCTCGGGGTTCTGCTGTTCGGGCGCAACAAGGTTCCTGCGGGCGTTCACCTGTTTGCGGCCATTATGGTTGCCACCGGTACGTTCATTTCCTCGTTCTGGATACTGTCGGCCAACAGCTGGATGCAAACTCCTGCGGGCACCGAGTTGCGTGACGGCGTGTTCCATGTGGTGTCATGGAGCGAAGCCATCTTCAACCCGTCATTCCCCTACCGCTTCATGCACATGGGGCTGGCTTCATTCCTGACCGGCAGCTTTGTGGTGACCGGTGTGAGTGCCTGGTACCTGCTCAAGGGCCGGGAGGTAGAAGCCAACCGCAAGGCGCTGTCCATGTGCCTGTGGCTGCTGCTGTTTATTGCCCCGGCCCAGTTGGTGGTCGGTGACTTCCATGGCCTGAACACACTGGAACACCAGCCTGCGAAAGTGGCTGCGATGGAGGGCAACTGGGAAACCTCTTCCAATGTGCCGCTGTTGCTGTTCGCCATTCCGGACCAGGAAGCACAAACCAACCATTTTGAAATCGGCATTCCCAGCCTGGCCAGCATGATTCTCACCCACGAGTGGGATGGTGTGGTACCTGGCCTGAAGGATGTTCCCAGAGAAGAGCAGCCTCCGGTGGCGATTGTGTTCTGGTCGTTCCGGGTGATGGTTGGCCTGGGCATGCTGATGATCCTGTTCGCGGTAACCGGGCTGGTGCTTCGGGCCGGCGGCCGCTACTACAAGGCCCGCTGGTTCCTGCAGGGGTTGCGTGCCATGAGCATTGCCCCCTTCTTTGCGGTATTGACCGGCTGGTTCGTAACCGAAGTTGGCCGGGCTCCCTGGCTTGTATACGGCATTATGAACCAGGCTGATTCGGTAACACCCTCGCTGACCGGAGGCATGGCGCTGTTCACCCTGATCGGTTACATCGTGGTATACGCAGCGGTGTTCTCTGCCGGTGTTTACTACCTGATGCGGGTGCTGTTTGTTGGCCTGGAAGGCGATGAAGACGATACCGACCATGAAGCCGATCGCCCTGCCCGCCCGCTCTCGGCGGCCCATGTTCCGTTCGAGATCGAATCCGGCAAGGGTTCGGTTAACCACGCAAAACCCGTTAACGAAGGAGGGCAATCCTGATGGAACTGTTTGATCTGGCCCTCATCTGGGCGTTTATTATCGGCTTCGGCATCATCATGTATGTGCTGATGGACGGCTTCGACCTGGGCGTGGGCATTCTCTTTCCCTTCGCCCCCTCTGAAGAAGACCGCGACACCATGATGAACTCGGTGGCACCGGTTTGGGACGGCAACGAAACCTGGCTGGTACTGGGCGGTGCCGGGCTGCTGGCCGCCTTCCCGATGGTGTACACCATCTTCCTGCCTGCGCTCTACATTGGCGTGTTCCTGCTGCTGGCCGGGCTTATTTTCCGGGGTGTGGCGTTCGAATTCCGGTTCAAGGCGCGCACGTCCCGCTACCTGTGGAACTGGTCGTTTGCCGGCGGTTCCACCGTCGCCACCTTCGCCCAGGGGGCGGTGGTTGGTGCCTATATCCAGGGTTTCAACACGGTTGATGGCGTGTATGTGGGTGGCGCGCTGGACTGGCTTACCCCGTTCACTGTATTGACCGGCCTCGGCACTCTGGCAGGCTATGCCCTGCTCGGCTCCACCTGGCTGATCCTGAAAACCGAAGGCCGCCTGCAGGACTGGGCTTACCGGGTAACAACGCCGCTGCTGTTCGCCGTGCTGGCCATCTTCGCCATTATCAGCGTGTGGACACCGTTTGTGGACGACATGGTGCGTGAACGCTGGTTTGACCACATCGGCATCATCTGGATCCTTCCGGCCCTGACGCTGCTGTGCGCCTTCCAGATCTGGCGCTCCGTGCGCAACCGCTTCGAAGGCATGCCCTTCGTGGCTACAATGGGGCTGTTCATCACCACCTATCTGGGGCTTGTGGTCAGCCGCTGGCCCTATATGGTGCCGCCCAACTACACCCTGTGGGATGCAGCGTCTGCCTATGAATCCCAGCTGTTCCTGCTGCTGGGCCTGCTGTTCGTAATTCCCATTGTGCTGGTATACACCGCCTGGACGTACTGGGTATTCCGCGGCAAGGTGCGGGCCGGCGAAGGGTATCACTGAGTGGCAGAACCGGCCCAGGCTGATGTCAAAGGCTGGCTGGCCGGGCTTGCCCGAACCAGCCAGCGCTGGATAAACGCCACAGTAGTCGCCGGTACCCTGGCCGGGCTGGCCACCATCGTGCAGATGGTGTTACTGGCCTGGCTGGTTTATCAGGGGGTAATTGCCGGTGAGCCGGTCTCTGCCCTCACCCCCTGGTTTCTGGTTTTGGTGGGCATGCTCGTTGTGCGGGCAGTTTGCCAGGGCCTGCAAACACGCTTTGCGGCGCGCTGCAGCGAACAGGTACGCCGGCATGCCCGTCGCCAACTGAATGACCACTGGCAAGCTGCCGGCCCCGTAGCTCTGTCGGAAGCCTCTGCCGCTTCCCTGGCCCGGGAATGGCTGGACCACGTGGAAGCCTTGCACGGTTATTTCGCCAGGTTCCTGCCCCAGATGATCCTGGCCACCGTTATCCCCCTGATGATTCTTGCGCTGGTGTTCTGGCTCGACTGGCTGGCCGGCATCTTTCTGTTGTTATCCGCGCCCCTGATCCCTCTGTTCATGGCCCTTGTGGGTATGGGTGCAGAAAAAGTGAACCAGCAGCACTTCGAGACCATCAGCCGGCTGTCCGGGCAGTTTCTGGACAAGGTTCGGGGCCTGACGACCCTGCAACTGTTCGGCCAGACCGCCCAGGCCAGCGATACCCTGTATCAACGCTCGGATCAGTACCGGCGTATCACCATGAAAACCCTGAAGGTGGCGTTTCTGTCGTCGGCGGTACTCGAATTTTTTTCCTCCGTCGCCATTGCCGTCATCGCCATCTACATCGGTTTCGGGTTGCTGGGCTACATCACCTTTGGCCCCAGCGATCAGCTCACCCTGTTCTCCGGCCTGCTGATCCTGCTGCTGGCACCGGAGTTCTTTCAGCCATTACGGACGTTGTCCCAGCATTATCACGACCGGGCCGCCGCCCTGGGCGCCGGAGCAGAGATTCTTGCCCGGCTTCAGGAACCGGTCTCCGGCGCCGGAAATGTCCAGGTACAAACCGAAACTGCCGCTGCGGAGGACACGATCGCCCTGGGCGGCGTATCCCTGCGCTATTCCGATAGCCCTCCAGTGTTTGGTCAGTTGGACATGCAGGTAAAGCGCGGTGAAGTGATCGCGCTCACAGGGCCGTCCGGTGGCGGGAAGTCGTCGTTACTGCACCTGTTAGCCGGGTTTATTCGCCCCAATGCCGGAACAATATCGGTGTTCGGACAATCTGCAGGCTCATCCCCTTTCGGCTGGCTGGGCCAGAAAGGCTTCTGGATTCAAGGTTCCTGGGCGGACAATCTGAGGCTGACCAGCCCTGACGCATCGGATATAGCCATTGAGAATGCCCTGCGCATGGTCGGCCTTGCCGAGTTGCTCGACAGCCGGGAACAGGGCATCAACAGCCGTATCGGCGAAGATGCCCAGGGCTTGTCCGGCGGCCAGGCCCGACGGCTCAGTCTCGCCCGCATTTTTCTGGCGGATCATGAGCTGGTTCTGCTGGATGAGCCGACCGCCGGCCTGGACGCCACCAGCGAAATCTGTGTGCTGGAAGCCCTGCACAAGCTTTCCGAAGCCGGCAAGACCGTGATTTTCTCTACTCATCACCAGGCGCTGCTGGCACTGGCCGACCGGGTTCTGATCGTCTCCGGCGCAGAGGTGCGCAATGCGTGAACTCAGGCCCTGGTTACAGCTGATTCTTCGCCGCCGGGGTCGGCTGGTGGCGGGCGGTGCCCTGCTGCTGGCAACACTGATATCCGGCATTGCCTTGCTGGCCCTGTCCGGATGGTTCCTGACCGAAACCGCCCTGGTGGGCTTGCTGTTTGCGGCGGGCGTTCACGCGTACATCAACCTTTATGTGCCCGGCAGCGGGATTCGATTCTTTGCGGTGTCCAGAACGGTTTCCCGATACCTGGAGCGGCTTTACAACCACAATACGGTGCTGAGCCTGCTTACCGATATTCGTGTAGCGCTGTTCAATCGGCTGGCGCAGGCGGGCAAACGCCAGCGAGGCGATAAAACCGGAGCCCAGTGGTTGTCCCGCCTGACTGCCGATGTAGACGCCCTGGACACCCTGTACCTGCGCCTGATTGCCCCTACCGCACTGGCGGCGCTGGTTACCCTGATGATTGTCGGCCTGGCCTGGCTGCTGTTCAGCGGCACCATTGCGCTGATACTGCTGGGTATTCTGGCAACAGCCTTCGGTATCGCCACCTGGGGGCTGTATGTGCGCACCCGGGCGCTCTCCGGACAGTTAAACCAACGGCAGGAACAACTTCGCGGCCAGGTGATTGAACACCTCGAAGGCTTCGCAGAACTCACCGCCGCCGGCCGTGCGGGCAAACATTCGGGCCGGCTGATGCGCCACGCCTTTGCGCTTTCCCAAAGCCAGGCGGAGGTCGATGCCAGGGTGGGCTGGCACCTCTCGGTAACGGTGTTGCTGGTAAACCTGTCGGCGGTAATTGCCCTGTGGGCCGGCTTTGGCTTGTTTCAACAGGATCTCGTATCCGGGCCGGTTCTGGTGCTGCTGCCCATCGCCCTGCTTGGTCTGGGAGAAGTTTACGGCATGCTGCCTGAAGCCTTTGGAAAGTTTGGTGCAACACTGGCAGCCGCCAGGCGCCTCAATGAAGATGTACAACCCGCAGATGAACAGCCCGGCTTCCTGAAGAAGCCGGCCGGACAGGGCGGAAAAGAAAGCGCGCTGACCGCGAGCGACCTGGCCGTTGGCCACCCGGGGCAGTCTCCGGTTATCACCCACTTCTCGGTAGCGGTTGAACCCGGAGATCGCCTGGGCGTAGTGGGGGTGTCTGGCAGCGGCAAATCATCCCTGGCAGATACCTTTGCCGGTTTGATAGCTCCCGTTGCAGGTTCTCTGGAGTCCCTGCCCTGCACCTACCTGACTCAGACCACGGTTGTGTTCGACGACACTGTCAAAGCCAACCTGTTGCTGGGTAATCCAGAAGCAACAGACGGCGAACTCTGGCATGTACTGGAGCTGGTGGAATTGGCCGAGCGCTTCAGCCGTGAGGTTGCCGGCCTGGATACCTGGCTAGGGAACGGCGGCAGCCGCTTGTCGGGCGGTGAAGCCCGGCGGCTGGTATTGGCCCGGGTACTGATGAGTAATGCACCGCTGGTGATTCTGGATGAACCCTTTACCGGCGTGGATGCCGATACCCGGGGCCGCATAGCCCCCCGGATTGATCAGTGGCTGGACGGGCGCGCAGTGATTTCATTGGGCCACGGGCCGGAGGCATTGCTGCCATCCGGCCACATTCTGCATTTGAACTAGCGGCTCAGCGGGTTTCGAGCAGCTCGAAAGTCAGCCCCGCCTTGGCAGTCAGGCGCTCGAGCAACTTGCCGTTAAGCGCAGAGGCCGGAGTCCAGAAACCACCAGGCACTTCGTCTTTCACATCAAAGGCCAGGCACATACCGGATTCACCCAGCATCTTGCCGGTGGAGCCGTAGCCCGGATCCCGGTCGCCCGTCACCTTGGTGATCAGGGTCTTGCCATCTTCTGTACGTCCGACAAAGCGGATGTCGTAGAAGCCTTTTTCCTGTGATTCCGGGCTTGGCCCCTCACCCGGCTTGGGCACCAGTTTTTCCACCACCCAACGAGTTGGCTTGATGGCCGAAGCGGTAAAGAAGGCACCCAGGGCGGCCACAATGCCATAGGCCGTCAGGCGCCCCTTGGTGCCCTTGCCGGTCATGATGGCTTCGTCGTAGGTGAATTCCTTGCCGTAGCGGGCTTGTTGCAGGGCGTTGGAGCGATGAACCACCCGGGTATTGATGGCACCCATCACGAACGGGGCCAGCCAGGCATTGAAGGTTTTATCGAATTCCGCTGTTTTGAGGCTCGGCTGGCGCGTGCTGGAACGGTGGTCCGGCGGGCAGATGGAGAACGGGTTGGCCAGCTCTTTCCGGAGCTTCGGATCTGCCCCGGCCTCTTTCGCCACGTTGATCATGGAGGCCACAGTACCGCCGGACAGCCCGCCCTTGGCCACTTTTACCCGCATACGCACATCGCGACAGGGCTGGCCGAAGGTCTCTTCGGACTTCTGCTGCAGGAACCAGACGCCCATATCGGAAGGAATCGAGTCAAAACCGCAACAATGAACAATCCGGGCTCCGGTCTGCCTGGCCTGGTCTTCATAACGCTCTATCATCCGGCGAATCCACTGAACTTCGCCGGTCAGGTCGCAGTAATCGGTGCCGGTGGATACGCAGGCCTTCACCAGCGGCTCGCCATACAGCGCATAGGGGCCAACGGTAGAAATAATCACCCGGGTCTGTCGGCACATGGCGGCAAGGGCGTCGTCGTCAGAGGCATCTGCCAGAATAACCGGCAATGCAGAGGCGTTATCCCCCAGCTCAGCCTTCAGGCTGGCCAGTTTGCTCTCGGAACGGCCGGCAATGGCCCAACGGACTTCACCACCGGTGCCGTAAGTCTCCATCAGATACCGGGAAAGAATCTGGCCCACAAAGCTGGTGGCGCCAAATACGACCAGATCAAACTCTGCCTGTGTGGTGTTGGTCATTATTTATCCTTATTCAAACGGGTGTTGGGTTACGATGGTAACAGGTTTGAACACAGGTTCTACTTTCCTGTTTACGCTGTCCGGGGCGTCCTCCCGGCCAATCGTTTGTCATGCAGACTGGGGCACACTCTGTACATGCACACAAGACACCCGGGAGGTGCCCTTTGAACACGTTGCTTGCACTCACCAGCCTGATTCTTCTGGTGTTCAGCGCCCTGCTGCTCTGGCAATTCCTCGAGCAGAAGAAGATGATCGCCCAGATGCTGGAGAACGAAGGTATCCCAGAGACCAGCCAGGATCCGGAATTGATACTGACCCTTCGGGTGCTGGACCCGATTTCCCTGGCCAAGCGGGAATCCCGGACCGGCCGGCTGCTTGCCGATCGCTTACCGGTAATGACCCGGAAAATGGTCTATCAGGAAGTCATGAAAGAACTCGAAGTGGAACTCGAAGAGCGTGATATCGATGTCGAAATGCACATTGAATACCGCTGAGGAGCCTCGGCCATGATCGCCCAGATTCTTGTTGCCCTGAGCCTTGCCGCCACCGCCGGCTGCCTGTTTGCCGGTTTTCGTGTATCCGGCGATAACCGCCGTGATCTGAGGATTCTTAACACCCACCGCATCAGTGCCCGCAGTGCCGTCCAGAAAAGCCGTATGGAGCTGCTGGAAGTCCGTAACCGTGCGAAATTGCTGGAGGATACGGTCTCTGGCGGCGCCATGGCGGTCGAGAAAGTGCACAAGGCCATCGCCAACACCACGTTTGGCCTGATCGACATGTTTTCCAGCGATGAAGAGTTTCGCAACAGTACCAGGAAGGTCCAGCAAACCCATCACGAAAAAACCGAGCAGGTGTACAAGGCGGTCCGTACCACCAACCGGGCCCTGCATATCCTCGCGGATACCCTGATTATCGGTAAAGCCGAAAAACGCATTGTTTCAAAAACAAAAAAGGCACCCTGAGGTGCCTTTTTTGCTAAAGAGATCTGAAAGTTACAGAACTTTCTTCAGCTCTTCTTCGAACTGCGGAACTGCTTCAAACAGATCTGCTACCAGGCCGTAATCAGCAACCTGGAAGATCGGCGCTTCTTCGTCCTTGTTGATCGCAACGATCACCTTGGAGTCAGACATACCTGCCAGGTGCTGGATGGCACCGGAGATACCCACCGCAACGTAAAGCTGCGGAGCAACGATCTTACCGGTCTGACCAACCTGCATGTCGTTCGGTACGAAGCCGGCGTCAACTGCGGCACGGGATGCACCAACAGCGGCACCCATCAGATCAGCAACCTGCTCCAGCATCTTGAAATTGTCGCCGTTCTGCATGCCACGACCACCGGAGATTACGATACCGGCAGAAGCCAGGTCCGGACGGTCAGACTTGGCCAGCTCTTCGCCTACGAAAGAAGACAGGCCGGCGTCTTTTACAACGTCCAGCTGTTCTACAGAAGCAGAACCGCCTTCAGCGGCAACCGGGTCGAACGCGGTCGGACGTACAGTGATAACCTTGATGCTGTCGCTGGCCTTTACGGTCGCGATGGCGTTACCGGCGTAGATCGGGCGAACGAAGGTGTCGTCAGACTCAACGCGGATAATGTCGGATACCTGGGCAACGTCCAGCAGCGCAGCAACGCGCGGCATGAAGTCTTTACCGGTGGTACCGGCAGAAGTCAGGATGTGGCTGTAGCCCTTACCCACTTCAGCAACCAGGTCACCCAGGTTCTCACCCAGGAAATGACCGTACGCGGCGTTGTCTGCAACCAGTACCTTGTTCACGCTTTCTGCCTTGGCAGCGGCTTCAGCGACGGCGCCTACGTTCTCACCGGCAACCAGCACGTCGATGTCGCCACCGATGGCCTTGGCAGCCGCTACAACGTTCAGAGTAGCCTGCTTCAGGCTGCTGTTGTCGTGTTCAGCAATTACCAGGATGCTCATTTAGATCACCTTCGCTTCGTTCTTCAGTTTATCCACCAGCTCAGCTACGTCTGCCACCTTGATACCAGCCTGGCGTGCAGCCGGGGCTTCGACCTTCAGGGTGGTCAGGCGCGGGGCGATTTCGACACCCAGATCGGCGGGGCTCATGGCGTCCAGCGGCTTCTTCTTGGCCTTCATGATGTTCGGCAGAGAAGCGTAACGCGGCTCGTTCAGACGCAGGTCAGTGGTAACAACCGCCGGCAGGTTCAGGGCAACTGTCATCAGACCGCCGTCTACTTCGCGTGTTACGTTAACCTTTTCACCGTCAACAACCACTTCGGAAGCGAAAGTGCCCTGGCCCATGCCAGTCAGAGCGGCCAGCATCTGGCCAGTCTGGTTGTTGTCGGAATCGATGGACTGTTTGCCCAGAATAACCAGCTTGGGCTCTTCTTTCTCGACAACCGCCTTCAGCAGCTTGGCCGCTTCCAGGGACTGTACTTCTTCGTCAGTCTCGATGTGGATACCACGGTCAGCACCCAGCGCCAGTGCAGTACGAATCTGCTCCTGGGAAGCCTTCGGGCCAATGGATACAACCACGATTTCACTGGCAACGCCCTTTTCCTTCAGACGAACCGCTTCTTCAACTGCGATTTCGCAGAACGGGTTCATTGCCATCTTGACGTTGGCGAGATCAACGCCGGTGTTGTCCGGCTTGACACGCACCTTCACGTTGTAGTCGATAACTCGTTTTACAGCGACCAGAACCTTCATAGATTCCTCGTTCTTCTACGATGGGTTTAATGAGTCTTCACAGTCAAAGGACCGGGTTGACCCGACCTGACAATGAGACGATACTAAAAATCGACTCAAAACACACGATATTTCGGTGTATACGTACAATGCCAAAGGTAAGGGCAGATTTCAAACAAACGTTTGTTTGATTCTTGAAATGCGCTATCCTTCGGGTTAATAACATTCATTAAAAGCTGTTTGAGGAGACCAACGTGGAACGCGAATCGATGGAATTTGATGTTCTGATCGTCGGCGGCGGCCCTGCTGGCCTGTCTGCAGCCTGCCGCGTCATGCAACTGGCGCAGGAAGCTGGCGAAGAACTGACTGTCTGTGTAGTAGAAAAGGGTTCTGAAATCGGGGCGCACATCCTCGCAGGTACCGTATTCGAGCCTACTGCCCTGAATGAACTCTTCCCGGACTGGAAAGAAAAAGGCGCTCCCCTGAATACGCCGGTTACCCGGGACGACATTTTCCTGCTCAAGAACCAGGAAAAAGCTACCAAGGTTCCCAATGCCTTTGTGCCCAAGAACATGCACAACCACGGCAACTACATTATCAGTCTGGGCAACCTGTGCCGCTGGCTGGCCGAACAGGCCGAGCAGCTGGGCGTAGAGGTTTACCCGGGCTTTGCCGCCTCTGAGACCATCATTGAAGATGGCCAGGTTAAAGGTATCATCACCGGCGACATGGGCGTGGCCCGTGACGGCTCCCAGAAAGATGGCTACATGCCGGGTATGGAGCTGCGCGCCAAGTACACCCTGTTCACCGAAGGCTGCCGCGGCCATCTGGGCAAGCGCCTGATCAGCGATTTCAAGCTGGATGAAGGCAAAGACCCTCAGCACTACGGCATCGGCATCAAAGAACTGTGGGACATTGACCCGGCCAAACACGAGCCGGGCCTGGTGGTTCATACCACTGGCTGGCCGCTGAATGAGTCTGGCTCTACCGGCGGTTCTTTCTTGTATCACCTGGAAAACGGCCAGGTTTATGTTGGCCTGATCACCGATCTGTCCTACAGCAACCCGCACCTGAGCCCGTTTGAGGAATTCCAGCGTCTGAAGCACCACCCTGAGGTGAAGAAGTACCTGGAAGGCGGCAAGCGTGTTGCTTACGGCGCCCGCGCCATCGCCAAGGGCGGCTACAATGCTCTGCCGAAAATGAGCTTCCCGGGCGGCTTGCTGCTGGGTTGCGATGCCGGCACCCTGAACAGTTCCAAAATCAAGGGCTCCCACACTGCCATGAAATCTGGCCTGCTGGGCGCCGAAGCGGTGTTCGAAGCTCTGAAAGAAGGTAAGTCTGGCGAAGAGATCACCAGCTTCCAGAAGCGCTTTGAAGACAGCTGGTTGTACAAAGAGCTGTACGCCGAGCGTAACTTCGGCCCGGCCATGCACAAGTTCGGTAACATCGTAGGTGGCGCCATTGCCTTCTTCGAGCAGAACATTCTGCGTGGCAGCCTGCCGATCACGTTCCGCGATACTACCCCGGACTACGCCACCATGAAGCCGGCATCCGAGTGCAAGAAGGTCACCTATCCGAAGCCCGATAACAAGCTGACTTTCGACCGCCTGTCCTCGGTGTTTATCTCCAACACCAACCACGAGGAAGACCAGCCGGTTCACCTGAAGCTGACCGATCCGGACATTCCTCTGAAGGAGAACCTGCCCAAGTTCGACGAGCCCGCCCAGCGCTACTGCCCGGCCGGCGTGTACGAAGTGGTTGAAGCGGAAGATGGCAGCGGCAAGAAGTTCCAGATCAACGCCCAGAACTGTGTTCACTGCAAGACCTGTGACATCAAGGACCCTGCCCAGAACATCACCTGGGTAACGCCGGAAGGCGGTGGTGGTCCCAACTACCCGAATATGTAAGCGGGTGTACTGACCAGAAAATGCCGGAGCTCGTCTCCGGCTTTTTTGTGTCTTTTTTCGTGTTTTTTCGTGGATTTCGTGGCAAAAAACCAAAAAAAACGGCCCCCGCAGGAGCCGTTCTTTGATCAACCTTTCGGAAGAGATCAGTGCACGTGGCCGTGCTCTTGCTCTTCGTCGGTTGCTTCGCGAGCTTCTACCACTTCTACGTCGAAGTGCAGAGTCTGGCCAGCCAGCGGGTGGTTGGCGTCGATGGTGACGGTCTCGTCACTGACTTCAACAACGCGAACAACCTGGGGGCCGCCCGGAGTCTGGGCCTGGAACTGCATGCCCGGCTCGATGGTGTCGACGCCTTCGAAGGCAGAACGCGGAACCGGCTGGATCAGTTCTTCGTTAACTTCGCCGTAGCCTTCAGCAGGAGCTACAGAGACTTTAACCTGGTCACCAGCGGCCTTTTCGTTCAGTGCGTTTTCCAGTCCACCGATAATGTTCTGTGCACCTTCCAGGTAAGACAGCGGCTCACGGCCTTCTACGCGGGAGGAATCGAGTTGCTCTCCCTGGTCGTTAGTGAGCGTGTAATGGATGGTGACAACACGAGGTTGGGCCATGTGATCTCCTTGCGTGTCGCAATGACTGTGTATTTAAGATGTAGGTAATCGAAAGTAATCTTGAACAGCCATACTGCACAGAGGGACTAACGACCACCGGGCCTCGTTAGAGAGCCAGGCTCGATAACAAGTAAGAAAAGACAGTTTAACAAGTGACAGACTGCGTTTTCTACCTCATTCATTGGGGTGGTCAGGGGCTTTTCAACCGCCCTGCCCGATTTTCCAGAATTTTCCATGGCTAAAAACTCCCAGCACGGTTTCGCCGTTTACCGTTTGCTCTTCAACAAACTCTGCCAACTGGTAAAAGGCATTGGTCACCAACCGTGCTTCCACGCCGTGCCTGACGGCGACAACTGGCCGGGGCTCGTCGCTGTCGGGATAGGCCCCCACCTCAAGCGGATGGTCCGGGCCGATTTCCAGGGTTTCGCCCATATTGGTGGTCACCGAAATCACCTGGCTATCACCCTCTCCCGTGGCCTCTGCCGAGTGGGCCAGCAGCGGCGTGTCTTCTACCGCAATCCGCCACTTCTCAACCGGGGTGACCAGGTAGTAGGCGCCGTCCTGCTCTTTTCTCAAAATCGTGGAAAACAGTCGCACGATCGCTTCCCGGCCGATGGGTTTGCCCTCGAACAGCCAGGAGCCGTCCCGGGTGATCAGCAGGTCCATATCCCCCAGCAGCCCCGGGTTCCATTGGTCTAGCGGTGGCAAGGCCTTGCCACCGGCATTCTGTTCAACAGCTGAGGCCAGTTCATCAGGCTTTCGGGTCATAGTGATCTACTCCGTTTACAGTCCGCGCATCCACTCGGGGCGCAGCGCCGCCGCACCGGGATTGCTGATGGCCAGGTTGACCTGCTCCAGCATTCGCTGCTTGTCCCGGCCCAGGGTGCCCTTGAGCACCAGGTAGTTGGAGGCATGGTCACTGCGGAAAATGGTTTTCTCCAGTTCCAGGTGCTCGAGGAACAGGCGGATTTCCTCAAATAAACCTTGCTGGCTCAGGGGTACGAAATCATCACCAAAACCCTCCCGGAAACGCTCTTCGCCCTGGGGAAAGCTGACAATCAGTGTCGACAGGTAATCCGGCTGGGTTTCGTTGCACAGGGTGGCGGTGTTGATGGCATGCTGGCGCGACAGGGTTTCACCACCCAGGCCGTTAAGCACCATCACAGAGCTGGTCAGGCCTGCCTCGCGAATCTTGGTCAGGGCGGAACGGGTGGATTCCCAGCTCTCACCTTTATTGATGCGTTTCAATACTTCGTCGTCGCCGGATTCCATGCCCACGTACAGGATGCCAAGCCCGGCTTCGCGCAACTGCACCAGGTCTTCAACAGATTTCTTCGCCAGGTTCCGTGGCAGGCAGTAGCTTGAAACACGCTGGATGCCCGGAAAGGCGGCTTTCAGGTCGCTCAGGACTTCCAGCAACCGGCGGGTTGGCAGCACCATGGCATCGCCATCGGCCAGAAACACCCGGCGGACGTCACCGAAGGCCTCGGCAGCCTTTGCGATATCGGCCCGAATGTCCTCAGGCTTCCTGGCCCGGAATTTCTTCTGGGGCTGGGTGTACATTTCGCAAAAAGTACACTGGTTCCAGGAGCAGCCGTTGGTCACCGGCAGGATCAGGGACTTTGCCTCGCTCGGCGGGCGGAACACGGGTTCGATATACTCGATCGGAAAGCTGTACATGGCGTCTCGAAACTTGAGAAATGGAATGACAGGGTAAAGATCAGGGCAGAAACTGCTCTTTCAAGTCAGCGCAGCCCGGGCCCACCACCGGCATATCCAGCACCACGGCCTGGGCGGTCATAAAGGGAATGCCCTTGCGATGGCCGTCCACCAGCAAGGTAGACAGGCTGCCCACCAGGGGCATGTGGGACACCAGCATCAAACGGGAAATATCGGTTTCCAGTAAAGCGTCAAGGCAAAGCCCAGGATCATCGTCCGGGGTAATGAACGGCTTTTCGTCTACCGGGCAATTCAGCACTTCAGAGACAATCGCTGCGGTTTGCCGGGCCCTGGTGTAGGGGCTGCACCAGATCCGGTCCGGGCGCCAGGAGGATTTGCCGATTGCCGCGGCCACGGCTGCAGCCCCGTGCCGACCCACATCGGTGAGCTCCCGTTCCTGGTCCAGGCTGTGCCAGCCGGCTTCGCCATGGCGCATGATGATCAGTTGCATAAGCGCTCCTCGTTCGCAGAAGCCTTTACTGGGTGATAGTCCGGGGCAGAATAAATTCTACGTCAGAGTTCTGTACCGCCATCATCAGGCTGCTGATGACCGCGTTGATCGAAGCACCGTTGTACAGAATCTCGTAAAGCCCCCGCACCAGCGGCATGTAAATGCCGATGGATTCCGATTTCTCCCGCACCAGTTTCAGGGTGTAGATGCCCTCGGCTACCTGGCCCAGCTCTTTCACCGCTTCGTCCAGTTGCTTGCCCTTGCCCACCGCATAACCAATCCGGTAGTTCCGGCTTTTGTTCGATGTACAGGTGGCAATCAGGTCGCCAACACCCGCCAGCCCCATAAAGGTCATCGGGTTGGCCCCAAGGCTTACGGCAAAGCGGCTCATTTCCGCCAGCCCTCGGGTAATCAGCATGGCCCGGGCGTTTTCACCCATCTCCAGCGCCGAGGCCAGGCCGGCCACAATGGCGTAAATGTTCTTGAGGGCGCCGGCCAGCTCTACGCCATACACGTCTACGTTGGCGTATACCCGGAAATACTCGCACCCCAGCAGATCCTGCACCGTGCGGCGAACTTCCGGATCCTTGGCGGCAATGACCGTGGCGGTCAGCTCACGATTGACGATCTCGGCCGCCAGGTTCGGGCCGCTGAGCACACCGGAGCGACAGCGTGGAAGCTCCTCCATCAGGATTTCGCTCATCAGCTTGAAGCCGTGTTCTTCAATACCCTTGGTCAGGCTGACTACAATCTGCCCTTCCCAGAATGCGTCGGCATTCTCGCGGATCACAGAGCGGAACGCCTTGGAAGGGATAGCGACCAATACCACTTCGGCCCTGGCAACTGCTTCGGCCAGGTCTGTGGTGGGCTGCACGTCGCCTTCAATGGTGACATCCGGCATGTAGCGCTTGTTCACACGGGTACGGCGAACTTCCTCCGCCTGGGCTTCATCGCGCATCCAGAAATGGACGGTGTGGCCGTTTTCGCCAAGAACCTTGGCCATGGCGGTACCAAAGCTACCGCCACCCAGCACTGCAACGTCGTAAGACTTCGCCCCGTCTTTCGGGGGAGTGGTGTTTTCAGGCATATCATTTCCGTTTTATTGCGTACGGGCAGCGCACCCGTGGCGTGCTGAAACCTAGCCGGTTTCTTCACACTCGAGGGCACGCACCAGATTCTTGAATTCTTCCCTGTTCTTGCTGTTCATACCCATCAGGATTTTATGGGCGTCCAGAACCTTGTCTCTCACCTGCTGCTCGCTGGCCTTGAGTACGGGAATTTCTTCGAGTTCTTCTATCCGGGAAGCGGGCTCGCGCACAATGATAAAGATCTTGTCGAAACCCATTGAGGTAATAATGCGGGTAATATCGGGGTTGGTCGAGATCAGAGTCGGCAGGAAGCGGCTCTGCTTTCGGGCGGCCAGGGCAATCTTGGCCAGCAGCCCGAGGGTGGTGCTGTCGATAATTTCGGTCTCTGTCAGATCGATAATTACCGTTTTGAACTGCGGGTTACCCGTGATGGTCTCAACCAGATTGTCCAGCGTCGAACACAGGTTCAGCCGGATTTCCCCAATAAACTTCAGGACGTAAATTCCCTGCTTTTCTGCTTGCAGGATCTTATAACCAGCCATTTTTCACACTGCCACTACGTCGACGACGTGTTATCTGGCCCGTCAAGGGCATCAGTTACCGAAACTATCGCGATATCGTCGGGCAACTCGGAAATGGTATCCAATCCCAGAGCCTCACTCAGCGATGCGATAGTGTGACTACCTCCAGACACGAGTTCAAGTAGTGTTCGTTCCTTTTCATCCAGCGATTTCGGAGCAATTACCTCCAGAATGCCGTCTGAAAACATCAACAACCTGAACGGCCGGTCCAGATGAACCTGATACACCTCCCACTCGGGATCTTCGAATAACCCCACCGGCAGGCCATTACCTTCCAGAAACCGGGTTTCGCCGTCTTCAAACGACAAGATCGGCATCGGAAAATGTGCACCCACCGCATAACTCAGTATACGTTCAGATATGGAAATTATCCCCACAAACACGGTTACGTGTTTACCCAGGCCGGTATCGAGCAGTTCCGAGTTGATCCGCTCGAGAAAGCGCTCCGGGTGAAGGATGTCGTCGCTGGACTGCCGTTTGAGGTTGCGCTGCAAACGATTGGTCAGGTTTTTCAGCAAGACAGTGACAAAGGCAGAGCTGGCGCCGTGGCCGGAAACATCGGCGATGTATACCAGCACCTTGTCTTCGGAGATGCGGAAATAATCGAGGAAATCGCCGCTCAGGTAGAGCGAGGGTTTGATCTTGTGGTCGACCTGCAGCCCGGAAATCTGCAAATCGTGGTCCGGAAGCATTCGCAGCTGGACTTTGCGCCCGGCGTTCTGGTCTGCCCTCAGCTCCGCAATACCGCTACGCAGCTCCCGGTTGGTTTCTTCCAGCTCCTGTCGGTACAACTGGTTCAATCGGTTAACCCGCACCCGGTCGAACAGTTTGCCGATCACATCATCCAGTGCGCCTTTGTCGTCGTTGCAGGGCTTGAGCACCACATCGGCGGCACCGGCCCGCAGCGCCTGGATAACATCGGTACTGGAGTTACTGGCCGTGCAGGTAACCACCGGAATAAAGCTTTCCGAGTCCGCCAGCCGGGTGGTGAGATCACGGATGGCGTCGGCGGGCAGGTCTGCAAAGATGACGTCCGGGAGTTTATCTTCGAACAAGCCGCGGGCGGACTGGATATCGGAATACCCGGTCACGTAGAAACCCCTCGCTTCAAGGTAGCGTGACAAATCGTTTCGAGCCTGTTCGTCGGCATCGATAATCAGTATGCGCTCGGTGCGCGGGTTCATGTTGATTGCCTTAAACTACCAGCGATAAAAGAGAAATTCGGATCATATCGCCTATTCTGGCATGCCCCTGTGATATAACAAGGTCGCTGTCATCATTTTGGGAGAATTGTAACCATGCGACGTGCCGTCAACGACCTGCTGGGAGCCTACGACAAGCTGATCATGGATCCGGTTCACGGGGGTATTCCCCTGTACCGCCATGAAATACAGGTTATTGACCACCCGCTGTTCCAGCGTTTACGCAACATCTGCCAGAACGACATTCTCAGCCTGGTGTTCCCCGGTGCCACTCACTCCCGGTTTCTGCACAGCATCGGTGTGATGCATGTGGGCACCCGGATGTTCCGCTCGATGATTGATGCCTACCTGCGGGAGCGGCAACTGAGCGAGCGCATGGACCTGAGCCTGAGCCAGCTTGATGCCATCGACTACCTTGCCAAGACCATCCGGCTGGGGTGCCTGCTGCACGACAGCGGCCATTCCAGCTTTTCCCACCAGTTTACCCAGGCCCGGCGCATCCGGGAGCTGATGTCCCGCCCCGGACGGTTTGCCGACCTCTGGCAGGGCGTGGATTACTCCCGCTACCACCAGGGCGAGCCGGACGAACTGGAGCATGAGCACTATTCGGTGCGGGTGGCGCACGAAGTGCTGACGTCTGTAGACCTGGAAAGCGCCGGCCTGGATGCGGTGGATGTGATCGGCATTATGGAGACCACAGACGTCACCCCCAGTGACACCTTCTGCCGCCACGCACGCACCTTCTGGGATTTCATCGCCGGCGACGATGCCGTTGCCGGGGCGATTCCGGAACGCGACGTACCCGGGCTGGTCCTGGGACTGTTGTCGTCCATTGTATCGGGCGAGATTGATGCCGACCGGGCCGATTATATGCTGCGTGACGGCTTCCACAGCTCCGTCACCATCGGTGGCTTTAACCTGGACCACCTGCTCAGCAACCTGCGATTTGGCTGGGACGTAACCGAGCCCTGGATGGGGCTGGCCATTACCCAGAAAGGCCTGGGCGCGCTGGAAGACTTTGTGTACAGCCGTTACCAGATGTACCGCAAGGTCTATGCCCACAAGACCGCCCTGGGCTTTGACTGGCTGCTGCGCGAGGCGATTAACGAAGTCCTGGAAGACCCGGAAAGTTTCGAGTGGATCGATACCTGCCTGAGCGATATGAACTACTTCGCCGAACTGACCGACAGTTTCTTCTGGGAGGCGTTCCGGAAAGTGGCAAGACGGCAGCCGAAGAGCTATTCCTTCAGCATTGTGAACCGGGTAAAGCTCAAGCACCTGGACACCCGGGAGAACATGGCCAAGGCAGAGATTACCCAACACGGCAACTGGCTGGCCGGAGAGCTGGGCCTGAACCCGGTGGATGTGGTCACCTGCTCCATGCGGGCCCGGTTTTCCAACATCCAGGACAATTTCAACGGCATCAAGGTACTGGTGAAGAACCCCGTCAGCCGGGAGCGGTCGCTGCGGAAGATCACCGATGTCAGCGCGTTCTTCTCCAAGTTTGGCGATGGCACCATCACCCACTTCTACCACCGGCCGGAAGTCACCACCCGGGCCCCTTCCGACCTGATGGAATAATCAGCCCAGGGCTTCAACCAGGCGAGTGGCGCTCTCCCAGGCGCCCTCTACCCGGCCGCCATTGAGCCAGTCTCCTGCCAGGCCTACGCCCAGCGCGGGCTCCAGCAGATAGCCGGGCTGTTCCTGCTGCACCGAGCGGGCGTAAAGCCACCTGTGCGCTACGGCATCGGTCGCAACGCCCTGATACCCGGTCAGTTGGTAAAAGGCAGCCAGCAGTTTCTCCGACACTTTTTCGGCGGGCTCCTCTACATGGGCCTGCGTCCATTCCGGCGTGGCATGCAGCACCCACCACTGGCCCTGATCGTTGCGCTCCGGTTTAGAGGAGTTGTTAGCCACCCAGTAAAGCACGTCGGAATCCGGCCGCATGGCGTCGAAATCATAGCTGGGAGTTTCTTTAAAGTGCGCGGCCACTGCCCAGCAGGCCAGAATACTGTCTTCAGAATGGCCAAGGTTGCCAGCCAGTTCATTCAGCCCACTGGCCTCCAGCAGATCCCGGGCCTGGGCCGGAGGCGCTGTGATGATCACCTGGTCGTAGCTGCCGTGGTCATTGCCTTCGGTGCAGATCAAGCGCCATTGCTCCCCGACCCGCTCCAGTTTCGCAATCCGTACCTGCGCGGTTACCGGAACGTGTTCGGACAACGCCCGGGTAATGGCCGTCATTCTGGGTACGCCTACGTAGCGGGTTTCCTCGGGGAACGCCTGCCACTGTTTATCGTCGCCCTGAAAGCCGAAACGGCCCTGCCAGGGGGCAAAATTGTCGGCTCCGGCATACGCCTTCAAAAACGCCAGAAATTCCGGGTGACGGGCCGTGAAATACTGGGCTCCGATGTCCGCCGAGCTTCCCGAAACCCGTTTAGACGACATACGGCCACCGGGGCCACGACTTTTCTCGAAGACCCTGACATTATGGCCCTTTCGGCCAAGCAGAATTCCTGCGGTAAGGCCCGCAAGGCCTGAACCAATAATCGCGATACTTCGTATTGATGGGGTGTCTGACGTTACATTGAGCATGGTTATTTATGACCCGAGTGAATTACTGGCTGACAAATATTCTGAGATGGTTCGATTCCGAAGCGGGATCAGATCACCTGGATACCTCGTCCCGAACCTTTAACTGGGTACGGGTACTCCCGTTTATTGCACTGCACCTGGCTTGTCTCCTGGTATTGGTGACCGGCACAAGCACCTTCGCAATGGTGTTTGCCCTTGGATTTTTCCTGGTTCGGATGTTCGCGATTACCGGCTTCTATCACCGCTACTTTTCCCACAAATCCTTTAAAACCAGCCGGCCCGCGCAATTCGTGTTTGCCGTTCTGGGCGCCAGCGCCGCGCAGCGCGGCCCTCTGTGGTGGGCGGCGCACCACCGGCACCATCACCAGCATTCAGACCGCGAGGAAGACCTTCACTCCCCCCACCAGGGCGGATTCTGGTGGTCCCACGTGGGATGGTTTACCTGCGATGCCGGTTTTGCCATGAACGAGCGCCGGGTAAAGGACTGGCTCAAGTTCCCGGAACTGCGTTTTATCAATCGATTCGACTCCCTGGTGCCTGCTGCCTTTGCAGTCGGCATTTATCTGCTGGGCGAAGCCCTGGCTGCCTGGGCGCCCGGGCTGGGCACCAACGGCCTGCAACTACTGGTTTGGGGCTTCTTTATTTCCACCGTGGTGCTGTTTCACGCCACCGTCTCTATTAATTCCCTGTCCCACGTGTGGGGCAAGCGCCGCTTTGAAACCAGCGATGACAGCCGCAACAACTTCTGGCTGGCACTGATCACGCTGGGCGAAGGCTGGCACAACAACCACCATCGCTGGCCGACGGCGGTTCGCCAGGGCTTCCGCTGGTATGAAATCGACATTACCTGGTACGGCCTGTGGGTATTGTCGAAACTGGGCATTATCTGGGACCTGAATCCGATCCCCGACCATATCCGTAAGGAAACCCTCGAACTCGACCGCAACCGTACCGGGAGGGCAAGCCAATGAGCCAACACCTTTCCAGCGTAGACACCAGCACACCGGTTGCTGAACTACCGGAAGTGCTTGAGCGCTTCTGCACACTGTACAACCAGCTCGACAAAGGCAACCTGAGCCAGCTCAAGGACGTGTACAGCCAGGAAATCCACTTCCAGGATCCGTTCGGCCAGGTGTTCGGGTTGAACGAGCTTACCGAATACATGGCCGGGGCTTATGGCAACGTACTCCACTGTCAGTTCCGTTTCAGCTCGCCGGTTATCCAGCAGCAATGGTGCACCATCCCCTGGGTAATGGAGCTGCGCCACAAGCGCATCCGTAACGGCAAGACCGTGTTCGTAGACGGCATCAGTCACCTGGAAATCAGCAACGGCAAGGTGCGCTTCCATCGGGACTATTTCGATGCCGGGCAACTGCTTTATGAAAACCTGCCGGTGGTCGGTGGCGCCATCCGCTGGGTGAAGAGGCAGGCAGGATGAACAAACGACTGCAATCCGCATCGAACATCTGGCTTACCGGCGCCTCTTCCGGAATCGGCGAGGCCCTGGTGAATGAACTGGCAAAGCGCGGCCACAACCTGGTCATTACCGGCCGGCGGGCCGAGGCGCTGGACAAGCTGGCCAGCCAGCACCCGAACCGGATTACATCCGCCGTGGCAGACACCACCAGCCTGGACGATTTGTCTGCCATTCAGGGCGATCTCCAGCATTTTGGCGACCTGGACATGGCCATTCTGAACGCCGGCACCTGCGAGTACCTGGAAGTCGCCAACTACAACAGCCAGGTTATCGAGGCCAATATCACTACCAACGTGCTGGGCACCGCCCGCAGCCTGGACATCGTCCTGCCCGCATTGAGGACCACCCGGGCCAAGGGCAAGCCAGCAACCCTGGTGATTGTCAGCTCCTCGGCCTGGTGGTTTCCGTTTGGCCGGGCCGAAGGTTATGGCGCATCCAAGGCCGCCCTGACCTACTTTGCCCATGCCCTGCGGGCAGACCTGGCTGCCGAAGGCATTGATGTGGTGGTGGTCTCACCGGGCTTTGTAAAAACCCCGTTGACCGATCGGAACGACTTTCCCATGCCGTTTATGGTGACTGCGGATGATGCCGCACAAAGGATTGCCAACGGGCTGGCCAAAGGCCGCAACGAGATTGCCTTCCCGCGGCGGTTTACCTGGCTGCTGAAAGTGCTGGGCGCCTTGCCTCAGGGCGTGGTGGATCGCATGGCAGCATCCATGGCCCGCAAAGCCGACCAGAATTCCTGACCAAACCTATTTTGTGAACAAACCGCTTAAGGAAAACCATCAATGAATCAGGACCGTCAGCGCATTGCAGTTATTGGCGCCGGTGTTTCAGGACTGACCGCCGCCTGGCTGCTCAGTGAACACCACGACGTAGAATTGTTCGAAGCCGCCGACTATGCCGGCGGCCACACCAACACCGAGCTGGTAAAGGCCGGGGGTCGTACCTGGCCGGTCAACACGGGCTTTATCGTCTTCAACGACTGGACCTACCCGAACTTCATCAAACTGATGGACCGGCTTGGCGTGGCCTCGGAAGTCAGTGATATGAGCTTCAGCGTGGACTGCCACACCAGCGGCCTGCAATACAACGGCACCAGCCTGAACACCCTGTTCGCCCAGCGAAAAAACGTCCTGAACCTGCATTTCCTGAAAATGATCCGGGAGATCCTGCGCTTCAACAAGGAAACCCGGGCAGACCTGGCCGCCGGTGACATTCCCGAAGGCGAAACCCTGGGCGAGTACCTGAACCGCAACCATTACAGCCGGTATTTCCGCAACAACTACATCGTGCCCATGGGGGCGGCTATCTGGTCCGCGCCGGAAATCGTGCTGGAGCAGTTCCCGATCCGGTTTTTCCTGCAGTTCTTCAACAACCACGGCATGTTGTCGGTAGATGACCGGCCCACCTGGCGGGTCATTTCCGGCGGTTCCGCCAGCTATGTCACCCGCATGATGCAGAGACTGGGCGACAAAACCCACCTGAACAGCCCTGTCTCCGCCATCCAGCGGGATGAAAACGGCGTAACGCTGGTTGTTAACGGGAAAAACCACCGCTTCGACCAGGTTATCCTGGCCTGCCACAGCAACCAGGCACTAGCCATGCTGAGCGACGCGAGTGACCAGGAGCGGGACATTCTGGGCGCCATCGGCTATCAGAAGAACGACGTGGTGCTGCACACCGATGCCAGCGTGCTGCCCTCCAACCGTCGTGCTTGGGCGGCCTGGAACTACATGATTCCCGAGCACAGCACCCATCCGGTATCTGTCACCTACAATATGAATATCCTGCAGAACTTCGACGACGCTCCGGAGACATTCTGCGTAACCCTGAACCGCAGCCGGGATATCGATCCAGCCAAGGTGATCAAGCGGTTCGAATACGACCACCCGGTGTTCACCCTGGAGGCTGTTGCCGCCCAACAGCGCTATGACGAAATCGGCAACCATAACCGCACGCATTTCTGCGGCGCGTACTGGTTTAACGGCTTTCACGAAGATGGCGTGCGCAGCGCCCTGCGGGTAACACAGGCCTTTGGTGTGGAGCTTTGAGCATGGCCAGCCAGTGGCTAGAAGGCACTATAAGACATCGCCGTAAGCTGCCGGTACAGCATGAGTTTCTGTACAACATTGGCATGCTGGCACTGGATCTTGAGGAGTGGTCTTCTGTCACTTCCATCAGCCGCTTTTTTTCACTGGAACGGTTCAACTGGCTGGGGCTTTGCCGGAAAGATTACCTGGACCCGCACATCCCGAACCTGCACCAGGCGGTCGTTCAACGGGTTCAGGAGGCCACCGGCTGGCAGCCGGACGGGCCGGTTCAGCTGATCACCCACCCGCGGTATCTGGGCTACGTGTTCAACCCGGTCAGCTTTTACCTGTGCTACGAAAAGGGCCAGGACCCGGCCCGGGGTGACGTGCCCCGGGTGATTCTGGCCCAGATTACCAATACTCCCTGGAAGGAACGCCACGTTTACTGCCTGGAATGCCGTAATCACGGGCCGGGGGATGCAAGCAACTGGCAAACCGAGCGTTTTTCCTTCAGCAAGCGTTTCCACGTGTCGCCGTTTAACGGCATGAACCAGCACTACCAGTGGCTGTTCAGCTTCCGGGGCCCGGAACTGCGCATCCACATGAACGTGGAACAGGAAGATCACAAACATTTTGATGCCACCCTGGTAGTCCAACGGCAGGTACTTGATCGTAAAACCCTGCATCGAAGCCTGCGACGTTTCCCCTTGGAAACTATCAAAGGCACCGCCGGTATTTACTGGAACGCCCTGAAACTGAAACTTAAGGGCGCCCCCTTCTACACCCACCCGGACAAACTGGAGCCACAGGCACCGGAGTTCCGCCGGGGAGTGGAAGATCAGGGGGTCGATGTCAGTGAACCGGCCATCAACGCGTCAAATGAACAACCTTCAGGAAGGGTAAGCTCATGGAGAACCTGAATACCTCCGTCACCAGCCAGCAATCCAGCGTTGCCAACACCGGCACCATCAGCCGGGTTGCCCGCAAACTGGTGTGCCATCAGTTGTCCATGCTCGGGCACGGCAAACTGGTGGTACGTGAACGCGGTTACGACGACCAGGTATTCGGCGACAATGACCAGCGTTACCCGACCGCAGAACTGGTCATCCATAACCACAGCACCTGGCGGGACCTGGTCACCGGTGGCAGCGTGGGGGCGGCGGAATCCTACGTGGCTGGCGACTGGAGCTCTCCGGACCTGACCGCCCTGTTGCGCTTCTTCACCCGCAACCTGGACACCATGAACGCTTTCGAGGACAAGTTCAGCTGGATCAGCAAACCGGCCCTCAAGGCCCTGCACTGGCTGAACCGCAATACCCCGGAAGGTTCCCGCAAGAACATCAGCGCCCACTACGACCTGGGCAACGACCTGTTCCAGCTGTTCCTGGACCCCACCATGATGTATTCCTCCGCCATTTATCCGAGCGAGGAGTCCACACTGGAACAGGCTGCGGTTCACAAACTGGATGTCATTTGTCGAAAGCTCGACCTGCAACCCGGCGACAAGGTGATGGAGATCGGTACCGGCTGGGGCGGCTTTGCCATCCATGCCGCCAAACATTACGGCTGCCACGTAACCACCACCACCATCTCGAAGGAACAGCTGGAGCTGGCCCGGGAGCGTGTAAAGGCCGAAGGGCTGGAAGATCGCATCACCCTGCTGTTTGATGATTACCGCGACCTCACCGGCCAGTTCGACAAGCTGGTGTCTATTGAAATGATTGAAGCGGTTGGTCCGCAGTTCCTCGACAGCTACCTGTCCCAGATCAGCAATTTGCTGAAGCCGGATGGCCTGGCCCTGGTGCAGGCGATCAATATGCCGGAACAGCGTTATGAGCGTGCCCTGAAGAACGTGGACTTTATCCAGCGTTATATCTTCCCGGGCAGCTTTATTCCTTCGTTTGGGGCGATCCTGCAGTCGATGGGCCGCGGATCAGACCTGGTACTCACCCATAACGAAGACTTCGGCTTCCATTATGCCCGCACGCTTCGGGATTGGTGCGAACGCTTCATGGCCAAGCGCAGCGAGCTGGATGCCCTGGGTTACGACACCGCCTTCCAGCGCCTGTGGCACTTCTATTTCGCCTACTGCGAAGCAGGCTTCAGTGAGCGTGCCATTGGTGTGGCCCATTTGCTGATGGCCAAGCCCGCCAACAAGCGCGCCAACATCATCAGCCTATGATCACCTCGGAAACGGTCCGGAATGTCCTGAACTTCGTACTGTTCCAGGCCGGCTGGTTCGCTTGTGTGCTGTACCCGGGGCTGCCGGTGACAGCCCTGGCATTGGGGCTTTTCATGGTCCATATGCTGCTGGTGAGCCAGAAGCGCTTTTCGGAACTGCAGTTTATCGGGGTAGGTGTTGTACTTGGCGGGCTGCTGGACACGCTCTGGTTCCGGCTTGGCATTCTCGGCATCCCGGGTATCGAAGAAATTGCCGTTGTGCCGCCCTGGCTGGTGGCTATTTGGGCCCTGTTCATGACCACCCTGTGTCACTCACTGGCGTGGATCGGCCAGCACCGATGGCTGCCGTTTGTGCTGGCACCGTTTGCCGGGGCACTGGCTTACTGGTCTGCCGCCAAGCTAGGCGCAGTCACACTGCCGGACACTGCCCTGTCAGTAGCGGCCATCGCGCTGGGCTGGCTGGTGATCTTCCCGCTGCTGCTGTTTATCCGGAAAAGTTTGTACACGGAGCTTGAGCCATGAAAATGACAACAGCGGTTGTTGGCGCCCTGCTCGGTTGCAGCCATGCCGGTGGCGCTGTCTTCGAGTTCCATGGCAGCGCCCGGAGCCTTGATGACGACAGGCCGATCTACCAGGAACACCATGCCGTCAGCGGCACTTGTGAATCCGGCGTATTCGTTCCGGAGCAACACCGGGTCGATTACCTGAGGGCAAGTGACGACACGGGCTTTGCCAGCAAGCAACTGACTTACCGGCAATCTGTCCAGCTGCCGGAGGTGGATTTTCACCAGCCGGAGTTCAACGAGCGCCTGGAGATCAGCTACCCCGAAGCCAACACCCTGGACATCACCTGGCAGAAGCCTTCCAGCGAAACCGCCATGGTCGAGCTGCGCTTTGGCAGCAAACTGGTGGTGGATGCCGGCTTTGACCAGTTCGTACGCGCCAACTGGGCCGCGGTAACCAGCGGTCAGTCTGTGGAATTCGATTTCCTGGCACCCACACGGGGCGATTACTACGGCTTTGTGCTGGAACCCGGCCCGAAAAACCGGGTAGATGCCGACATTGTGGTGCAAATCCGCCCCACCAGCCTGATGCTGAGAGTGCTGGTTGATCCGATTGTGCTCGGCTACAACCGCCAGGGCGCCCTGACCCACTACCTGGGGCTGACCAACATTCGCAAGAACGCAGATGCCAATCACACCGCTGCAATCAACTACCGGGTCATCCGATACCCTGAGTGTGAACTGACAGACTGACTGCGCCCCTTCAGCCACACGGCATACGCCATCCCTTATGGTAAACTTCCGGGCAAACTGATCCGGAGATTCCACGCCATGATGTTTGTGTCGTTTAACGTAAACAGTATCCGCACCCGCCTGCACCAGCTTGAAGCCGTGATTAAAGAGCTGAATCCCGACTTCATCGGCCTGCAGGAAACCAAGGTGACCGATGCGGAATTTCCGGAGGAAGCCATCCGCCAACTGGGCTACCACGTGCATTTCCATGGTCAGAAGACGCACTACGGCGTGGCGTTGCTGTCGCGGATAGAACCGGAGCATGTGGTTAAAGGCTATCCGTCTGATGGCGAGGATTCCCAGCGCCGCCTGATTACCGGTCGTTTTACCGTAAATGGTGAGCCGCTGACGGTCATCAACGGTTACTTCCCCCAGGGCGAAAGCCGCGACCACCCGGTGAAGTTCCCGGCCAAGCAGAAATTCTACGCGGACCTGATGGCCTATCTGGACGACCTGAAACAGCAACCGGGCCATGTGGTGGTGATGGGCGATATGAACATCTCCCCCACCGACAAAGACATCGGCATCGGCCCGGACAACGCCAAGCGCTGGCTGCGCACCGGAAAATGCAGCTTCCTGCCGGAAGAACGGGAATGGCTGGGAGAAGTGGAAAAACGTGGCTATGCCGACGTCTTCCGCCACCTGCACCCGGATGAAGCCGATACCTTCAGCTGGTTCGACTATCGCAGCAAAGGCTTCGAGCGGGAGCCGAAACGGGGCCTGCGTATCGACTTGATCATGGCCAGCGACAGCCTGCTGCCGAAAGCCAGGGCAGCCGGGGTATCCTACGACATCCGTGCCATGGAGCGGCCATCCGACCACTGCCCGGTTTGGGCCAGCTTCGAGCTGTAAAGGCGCGCCACTGCCCTTATGAAAAAGGTCAAAACCAGAGACAGGATTCTCGACACCAGCCTGCAACTGTTCAACAGCCTGGGCGAACCCAATGTCACCACGCTGCTGATCTCCGACGAACTGGAGATCAGCCCGGGTAACCTGTATTACCACTTCAAGAGCAAGGGTGACATTGTCGAGGAGCTGTTCGACGGCTTTGAGGCCGAAATGCTCGACCTGCTGGCAGTACCGGAAGATGTGGAGATTTCACTGGACCAGTTCGGGTTCTTCCTGCACATGCTGTTTGAGGCAGTAGCCCGTTACCGGTTTATGTACCAGGACCTGGTCAATGTGCTGTCGCGCTACAGCCAGTTGCAGGTCCGTTTCCGGCGCATTCTCAAGAAGAAAACGACAGCGTTTCGTACCCTGTGCGAAAGTTTTCGCGGCCAGCAGACCATGGCCATTGAAGAGGCCGAGCTGGAATCCCTGTGTGAACAGCTCACGCTGACGGTGTGCTACTGGAGCAGTTTCGACACGCTGTCACACCTGGATAACCGGGAGTCGGTGGATCCGGGCAAAGGGGTGTACCAGATGCTGCACCTGATACTGCCCTACATGGCGGCTGAAGAGCAGGAACAGATCCGTCTCACCAGCCACACGTATCTGTAAGGCTTATTCTTCTTCGTCACGGGCCAGGGGGCTGGAATCGCGAAGGCGGGTCAGTTCAGATTCAAGGGCCGCAATACGATGCTCGAGGGCTTCGATTTCTTCCCGGCGGTGAATCCCCAGGCGCCGGAGCGCGCCGGACACCCGCTGGTCAAACATGTGCTCGAGCTTGTCCCAGGTACCGGTTGCCCGCTCACGAACTTCGCCAACCCGGTCTTCCACGGTACGAATCTGCTTGCCGACCACACCACGGGTTTTCGATTCCAGTTGTTCGCCTTCCTGGACCAGGCGGTCGAAAAATTTACCGGCGTCTTCCTCGGCCTTGGTGTAGGCGCCCAGCCCGGCCAGCCAGATCTGACGGGCAGAGCCCTTGATTTTGTCTGCCAGCTGCGGATCATTCTCCGGCGAATTTTGGTCTTGGTCGGACATAGCTACCTCTTGAATGCGGGCAAAGGGTGTTCAGCGCCCATTGTATTACAGCCATACCGCGATTTCAGTGTTACCTTGGGCAGCCCTGAAACCCGCATGGGAAAAGGCCGCAGTATAAACACGGGGGCGATATGAAAAAATGTTTTCAAACGAAAGGGCCTCTGGCTTGAACTGCTCAAATTATGGTCAATACTTCTCGATACCGGTATCCGAGTTGATGCCGGTTTGTCTGGAAGTCTTTCATGGATACTACTCGCACGCCTCTGCCCGGCATCCCTTGCCGGGCTTTTTTTGTTATTATCGCACCCCATTATATCCTTATTCCAAAACCAACCATTCAATCCGGAGATTCTGAATGATTGATATCGCGTGGAGCCAGTTTACCCCTGGCGCAGCCCTCACGGGCGGTATCCTTATTGGCCTGGCAGCGGCCAGCTTCCTGCTTCTGAACGGGCGTATTGCCGGCATCAGTGGAATTCTGGGCGGGCTGCTCACCCCCGTTCGCACCGATATCCTGTGGCGCGTTGCCTTCCTGGCCGGCCTGATAGGAGCACCTGCAGTCTGGGCCCTGTTCGCCCAGCTTCCGCCGGTTGAAATCAATGCCGGCTATCCGGCGCTCATCGTGGCCGGTTTGCTGGTGGGCATCGGCACCCGCTACGCGTCCGGCTGCACCAGCGGCCATGGCGTATGCGGGCTGTCCCGCTTGTCGCTGCGCTCGCTGGTTGCCACGCTGAGCTTTATGGCCACCGGTTTCATTACCGTCTTTGTTATTCGCCACCTGATCGGAGCCTGATGCCATGAAATACTCGTTTGCTTCGCTGTTCGCCGGCCTGGTCTTCGGTATGGGCCTGATTGTTTCCGGCATGGCTAACCCTGAAAAGGTACTGGGCTTTCTCGACATCGCCGGCCTGTGGGATCCTTCCCTTGCGTTTGTGATGGGGGGCGCCATCATCGTTGGGCTGGTGTCTTTCGCAGTCGCCCGTAAACGCACCCTGTCGTTCCTCGGCTTTAACATGAAGTTGCCGACCAATAACCGAATCGAGAAACGCATGGTTATCGGCAGTATGATGTTCGGCATCGGCTGGGGCGTTGCCGGTTTCTGCCCGGGCCCCGGGCTGGTGGCACTGGGCGCCGGTGAGATCAAAGGCGCCGTGTTCGTGGCTTCCATGGTGGCCGGCATGGCACTGTTCGAGGTACTCGAGCGCAATCGCGCCCGGGCCGGCTCTGAAACCGATCGAAAATTCGCCGGCAGCGATGCCGCCTGACAGAACGTTGGAGAATGCTAGTGGAAATCAGAAAGATCGATGACAACATCTCCGTAGCACCGCAGATTGCGGTGCAGGATGTCGCAGAAATCGCCCGCCTGGGGTTTAAAACCCTGGTTGCCAACCGGCCGGACCGCGAAGAGCCCGGCCAGCCTTCCATGGCCGATATTGAAGCTGCTGCCGCCGAGCACGGGCTCAAGTGGGTCTACCTGCCAGTGGAGTCCGGCAACATTACCGATGCGGATGTCGACAACTTTGCGCCGATGATCCGGGATGCCGACAAACCCGTATTCGCTTTCTGTCGATCTGGCACCCGCTGTACCGTACTATGGGCCCTGAGCGCCGCTCGCGAGCTTGACCCACGGGAAATCCTGACCAGGGCCCACCGGGCCGGCTACGACATTACCGGCTTGATTCCACGGCTTAAGCAGCAGGCAGACCAGCACTAACTACCCAACACCGGAAAGCTTCAATGCCATACAAAGGGACAGAGAACTTCAGCCACAAGCAGTCGGAGCGCCTTGGCGTTCTGGTAACCAACCTGGGCACCCCGGATGCCCCCACCACCCCGGCACTGCGCAGGTATCTCGGGGAATTTCTGTGGGACCCCCGGGTGGTTGAAGTTCCCCGCCCCATCTGGTGGCTGGTCCTGCATGGCATTATTCTGCGCATCCGCCCGAAGAGAAGTGCTGAAGCCTACGCCAGCGTGTGGGACAAAGACGGCTCACCCCTGCTGATCCACACCGCCAACCAGGCAGAGGGTATCCGCAGAGCCCTGCAAGCTCGATACGGCAACGACGTGGTAGTGGGCTTTGCCATGCGTTATGGCAACCCGTCTATTGCCCGCGTACTGGACGAGATGCAGGAACAAGGTGTGCGCAAGCTTCTGGTGCTGCCACTTTACCCCCAGTATTCAGCCTCAACCACGGCCTCTACCTTTGATGCCATTGCTGCCGATTTCACCAAGCGGCGCTGGTTGCCGGATTTCCGGTTTGTTTCCCACTACCATGACTTCCCTCCCTACATTGAAGCCATGGCGAAGCACATTGAGAGCCACTGGGCCGAGCACGGGCGCAAGCAAAAGCTGATCCTGTCCTACCACGGGGTGCCGCTCAAGTACCTGCAGAGGGGCGACCCGTACCATTGCGAATGCCACAAGACTTCACGCCTGCTGGCCGAGCGACTGGCGCTCAAGCCGGACGAATACATGACCACGTTCCAGTCCCGCTTCGGGCGTGAAGAGTGGCTGCAGCCCTATACCGACGAAACCCTGAAAGCCCTGCCGGGCAAAGGCGTGAAGAGCATAGATGTGTTCTGCCCCGGCTTCTCTTCCGATTGCCTGGAAACCATCGAGGAAATCAACGAAGAGAACCGCGAATACTTCATGGAAGCCGGCGGCGAAGGCTTTGCTTACATCCCCTGCCTGAACGCCACCCAGGGCCATATAGACGCACTGGTGCAACTGGTAGAAGATAACCTGCAGGGCTGGGCCGCACCTGAAAGCCGACCGGAAGTGCTTGAGCAGAGGGCCGCGCTGGCCAGCGAGCGCAAGCAGGCAACCTGGCCCGGCCGGGACGACCTCTGAGCGGGCCGATAGCGTCAGGAGGGGGTGCCATGAAGCTGAACTGTGATCTGGGCGAAAGCTATGGTGCCTGGCAGATGGGCCAGGATGACCTGGTTATGCCGCTGATTGATATGGCGAACGTAGCCTGCGGCTTTCACGCCGCAGACCCGATGGTGATCCGGCACACCCTGGTACTGGCAGCACAGCACAAGGTTGAAATCGGTGCCCACCCTTCCTATCACGACCTTCCAGGCTTTGGCCGACGCTCCATCCATCACACCCCGGATGAAATCGAAGCCCTGATGCTCTATCAGTTAGGGGCACTGGAGGGCATGTGCCGCAGCGAAGGCCTGGCCGTGAGCTATGTAAAACCCCACGGCGCCCTCAACAACGACATGATGAAGGATAAGGACACCCTGGCAGCGGTTATGAAAGCGGTACGGACCTTCCGCGAAGGCCTGCCGCTGATGATTCCGGTAACCCTGGGTTATCGGGAGCATCAGGCCCTGGCTGAGAACCTGGGTGTGCCGTTGCTGCTGGAAGCCTTTGCCGACCGCGCCTACGACGATCTGGGCCAACTGGTGTCCCGCCGCCAGGCTGGAGCTGTGCACGAAGACCCGGAGTTGATCGTAAAGCAGGCCTTGTCTTTTGCCCGCCAAGGCGGAGTCACCAGCGCTACCGGCAAATGGCTGGATTTACCCGCCGACAGCCTGTGCGTTCACGGCGACAACGAAGCCGCCCTTGAAGCCGTTCGCGCCATACGGACAGCACTCGGCAAAGCGGCATAAAGCCCGGCACCAGGAAACCGACGGAAGCCCCTGATTACTCGGCAGGGTGCGAATGACCGGTTACCCGGGTTGATTTTACGTTGGCGTCGTCTTCCAGGTCCGGTACCGCCTGGCAGAAGGTGCACTCTTCAGCATCCACTGCCGCCCCACCCGTTTCCACGTAACGAATGCGATGGCTGGCCTTGCCCCGATTGGCAGACACGGCAAAGCGGCGATTCTTGCGTTCGTTTTCGGTTTCAGGAGTTTGATGTTCGTCCATAGCGACACCTGCTGTTTTCGGTAAACGGTTCAGCAATGAGTGTACGGCAAAATCGGAATTGATTGGTAAAGCGGAGGAAAATGCGTATTCGGGAAGGTATGTCTGAGAGAAAAATGGCGGTGGGCCAGGGATTCGAACCCCGGGACGGCTATTAACCGTCGGCGGTTTTCAAGACCGCTGCATTCAGCCACTCTGCCAGCCCACCGTCTTGTTGGATCGGCGACGACTCGCCTTTCCTCAGCTGCCTTGCGACAGCGGGTGGAATGATACCGGATTTGCCTGTGCTGTCAACGCCCTGTAGAAAAAACGATGTAAATTCCGGAGCTTCTGAACAATCCATAAACAAGATTACAGCGGTTTAATGGAATCCAGAAGGCGAATTACTGTCGTAAATGATTGAAAGTTGCGGATTCAACATTATGATGGGACAAAGTATCCAGTTTCACTAAACGGAGATGACAATGGAAGACAGACGTTTCGGCGTTCAGAACAATCAGGCTGCCTACGAGACGGCCCGGGACACCAGCCGGGTTGCCGCGGGTATCAGCGATGATGCCATGAAGGTACTACGGAACACCTACATGCTGCTGGGCATGACCCTTGCCTTCTCTGCCCTGACTGCGTTCCTGAACATGAACGGCACTCATCCGGGCTTCCTGATCACCATCGTGGGTTACATCGGGCTGCTGTTTGCCACCTATAAGCTGAAGAACAGCCCCTGGGGCATCGTAACCACCTTCGCCCTGACCGGTTTCATGGGTTATACCCTTGGCCCGATCATCGGTTCGTTTGTGGCGGCCGGCGCCTCCCAGATTGTGGCCCAGGCCCTGACGCTGACAGCAGTAGCCTTTGTTGGCCTGTCTGCGACAGCCATCATCACCAAGAAAGACTTCAGCTTCATGTCCAGCTTCCTGACCGCTGGCGCATTTGTGCTGATCGGTGCCATGTTGCTGGCGTTCTTCATGGAAAGCTCTGCCCTGCACCTGGCGGTGTCTGCAGGTTTCACCATCTTCGCCTCCATCATGATCCTGTTTGAAACCAGCCAGATCATCAAAGGCGGCGAGCGTAACTACATCATCGCCACTGTTGGCCTGTATGTGTCCATCTACAACCTGTTTGTCAGCCTGCTGCACCTGCTGGCGGCATTCAACGGCGAAGACTGATCTCCGGTCAGTCCCTCGCTTCCAGAAACCCCGGCCTTTGCCGGGGTTTCTGCTTTAGGTACACTGCAAATCCTCAAGATTCACTCCCGGGTGCAGAACGCCATGACACCACTGAGCTACACCCTCGTAATCACCGGAGCCCCCTGGTCTTCCCAGGCCCCCCAGAGCGCCCTGGCCTTTGCCCGGGAACTGGTTGTTGCGGGCCACCAGATTGACCGGGTATTCCTGTATGGCGAAGGCGTATTGCTGGCCTCGGCGCTGGCCACGCCACCCTCTGACGAGGTGAACTGGCCGAAGCAGTGGGCCGGCTTCCTGGCTGATAACGCCATTCCGGCCACCGTTTGTATTGCCTCGGCGCTGCGCCGCGGAATCATTGATGATACCGAACAGGCCCGCTACGAACTGCCCGGCAACAACCTGCTGGAGCCGTTTGGCATTGCCGGCCTTGGTGAATGGGTGGAAGGTAATGTGAAATCGGACCGGGTTATCTATTTCCACGGGAGTAACTGACGGTGAGCACGCTGATCATAGTAGACCAGCCCCCATATGGTAACTGGGCCGGGCGCGAGGCCCTGGACATGGTGTTCTCGCTGGCCGCTTTCGACCAGCCTGCCGCCCTGCTCTTTACCGGCGCCGGGGTCAACTGGCTGCGCAAGCAACAGGCTCCAGATGGCATTGGTCAGAAATCCGTGGAGAAAAACCTCTCGGCAGCGCCCATGTTTGGCGTGGAAGAAATCCTTGCAGACGCGGCGTCGTGCCAGCGCTTTGGGCTTGGGCCGGAGCAACTGGTTTCCGGTGTCACCCTCGCCGACAACCTGCAAGACGTCATAAACGCCCACAGTAACGTGGCCTTTGCGGGCTGAGGCAGGAAGATAATGACAAGCACGCAGCCAGCAAACCCGACACTGCACATTCTGAACAAGCCACCGGGGCACCCCCGGTTTGAAACTTGCCTCCAGGCCATCAAGGAAGGCGATCAGCTGGTACTTGCCGAAGACGCGGTACTTGCCCTGACCGATCGGTCCGTTACCCTGCCTGACGCCTGCAAGGCCATGAAAGCGGATGCCGACGCCAGGGCACTAAATGAGCAAGCCCGGACAGGCACGATCGACTACGCCGAACTGGTACGCCTGACCACCAAACATTCACGCATCATCAGCTGGTAAACCATGCCCATAACTGACATGCCGCCCCGCAATAACGAAGGGTTCCTGGAAGACGCCAATCAGTGGACACCAGAGGTGGGCCGCCAGATTGCTGCAGATGATAAAATAGATCTATCGGAAAACCACTGGGAAATCATAGAGTTTCTAAGAGGTTTTTATAAAACACACGAAATGTCGCCGCCATCAAACCGGCTGTTCGTAAAGGCGGTAAAGGAAGCTCTGGGCGAAGAAAAAGGCAACAGCATCTACCTGATGCAGCTGTTCCCCGGCACACCGGCCAAAACCGCGTGCCGGATAGCAGGCCTGCCCCGCCCCACCAATTGCCTGTAAGCCTGGGCTGCGATCAAATCAGTACAAACTGGATAAAGCCCGCAATCGCCCCGAACAAGCCACCGATCAGCATCAGCTGGATTTCCTCTTCCCGAAACGCCGGGCGCAGGATTTCCTGGAACTCTTCGGGTTTGAGGGCTTTCATCTGATCCGCCAGCACACCGGCAACGACCGGGGCCCTCTCCTTGTTGAACTCCGGGTCAGAGAAGACATCCCGGGTAGCCAGTATCGCCTTGTCGTTCATGGCCCGCTTCAGGTCGGTATAACCGGACATACCCACGGTAACCTGCGCAGCCAGCCGCATGACCATGGAGTTATCCAGCATCGGGCGCAGGTGCTTCTGCAGAATGGAGCGGGTGCGGGCGCCATGGCGGCCGTTGATCATCGCATCGGCCACTTTTTCGACCGTAATCAGCTCTTCCGCTACTAGCTGTGCCCAAACCTCGCTGATTTCGTCCTGTCGCTGCAAAAACAGGCCCTGAAACTTCCAGAACAGCATCCGGCGCGGCCTGAGCGGGGCAAAAATCAGGTTGATGGCCAGCCAGTTGGTGATAAAACCGATGGCAAAGCCACCCACCGGCAACACCCACGGCTGCGGGTAGGTCACCCAGAATGGCACCAGCAGAGCGCCCAACAAGGCACCGATCAAGCCCCCCCGGTTGATCACCGACTGCAACTCCACCGCGCCGGCCCGTTTGAAAATGCGATTCATCAGGTCCGGATGGTGTTGGAGCTCACGGCTCAGCAGCGCTTTCAGGTCTACCAGGTCGTCCAGGTCGTCACAAAAATCTTCCACCAGCTCCTCTATGCGCGATGGCAATTGCTGTCGCGCCCACTGGTAGATGCGCTCTTTCACAAACATCGGCAGGTTGTCCCAGAGCACCGGCTGCACTTCGTACATCACCTCATCGATGTATTCGTCCATGCGCGGTGAAACCTGGCTGAGAACCTGCTGGACAATGCGCTGGGGCTCGAGCTTCTGGTAAACCGAGTTGAGGTCGCCAAAATGCTGCAGGGTGCGGTCGATGCAGATGTGCGCCATTTTCTCGGCTTTGCGGGGAATCACGCCCTGCCAGCCAACAAAGCCGAACCCGACACGCTGAACCGGGTAAAACGACATCTGAATGGCCAGCCAGTTGGTAAACCAGCCAACCACGGCAGCCATCACTGGAACGGATAGAAGTGTTAGGTCCGACAAGACTTACCCCGAGTCAATGCACTGTCATTCTGTTGATGGGGGAAATAATGAAACAGGAGACTGCCGCGGGCATTGGCCGTGTAGCCACGGCGGAGGGGAGTCTGGGGCAGGCTGCCCGGGCTCGGAAGGCAGCCTGCCACAGAAGTCGCTTACTGGTAGTAAGCGTTTTCGGTATTGGTGTGGTCTGTTACGTCACGCACGGCAGTTATTTCCGGCACGCGCTCTTTCAGGGTTTTCTCGACACCCTGCTTGAGTGTCAGACTCACCGCGGAACAACCCTGACAGCCGCCGCCGAATCGCAGCACCGCTACAGACTCCTCAACGATCTCTACCAGTGAGACATCGCCGCCGTGGGCCGCCAGGTTGGGGTTGATTTCAGACGCGAGCACATAATTCACTCGGTCTGGCAGTGGCGCATCATCGGAAACCTGGGGCACCTTGGCGTTCGGCGCCTTGATGGTCAGCTGGCCGCCCATCTGGTCCTTGGAATAATCCACATAGGCATCTTCCAGGAACGGTACCGAGTTATGATCCAGGTACAGAGTAAACTTCTGCAGGTCTACGGTTTCGTCGGTGGGGACGATTTCATTCGGCGGGCAGTAGGCAAGGCAGGTTTCGGCATTTCGGGTGCCAGGCTGGGTTACAAAGATACGAACCCCCATACCTTCAACGTCCTGCTTTTCGATCAGTTGTGCAAGGTAATCCCTTGCAGAATCAGTAACAGTTACCAGAGCCATGTTTCCTACCTGTTTTCAAATGTGGCCTCCATTTTAGGAGAGTTCGCAGGAACTTAAAAGACCAAGTAAAATAGTCGGGCATTAATCGGGCTAATCAGTTTCCCTTATAACCCGGCTGACTGCCGGGCACGCCAAGGCACTTGATAATGATCATCCGTACTAAGACGAACTGCTCGCTTTTTGCTATGATCCCGCGCCATTAACCGTATTAGACGTTATTCACGACATCCGGAAGATTTCCCTATGACCGATCGCAATACCCGTCTGGACCAGCTTAAAAAGGCACTCAAGGAACGCATCATTGTTCTTGATGGCGCCATGGGCACCATGATCCAGAACCAGAAACTGGATGAAGCCGCATTCCGTGGCGACCGGTTCAAAGACTACGATCGGGAAGTCCAGGGCAACAACGACCTGCTGAACCTTACCCAGCCTGCCCTGCTGCGCAACATCCACGCAGAATACCTGGATGCCGGCGCCGATATTATCGAAACCAACACTTTCAACTCTACCCGCTTGTCCCAGGCCGATTACGGCATGGAAGATCTGGCCCGGGAGCTGAACGTGGCTTCGGCCAGGCTGGCCCGGGAAATCGCTGATGAATACACCGCGAAGACTCCCGACAAGCCCCGCTTTGTGGCGGGTGCCGTGGGCCCCACCTCCCGCACGGCGTCGCTGTCGCCGGATGTCAACAACCCGGGGTACCGCAACGTCGATTTCCAGACTCTGGTGGATAACTATTACGAGGCGGTGTCAGGCCTGGTGGAAGGTGGTTCCGACATCATCCTGATTGAAACCATTTTCGACACCCTGAACGCCAAGGCCGCTATCTACGCCACCCAGCAGTTCTTCGAAGATTCCGGCATTGAACTGCCAATCATGATCTCCGGAACCATAACCGACGCCTCCGGCCGGACTCTGTCGGGCCAGACCACCGAGGCGTTCTACAATTCGGTAGCCCACGCCAAGCCGATTTCCATTGGCCTGAACTGCGCCCTGGGTGCGGATGCATTGCGTCCCTATGTGGAAGAACTGTCCAACAAAGCGGAAACCTATGTCTCCGCCCACCCCAACGCCGGCCTGCCCAACGAGTTCGGTGAGTACGACCAGACCCCGGAAGAAATGGCCGAGATCATCGAAGGCTTCGCCAGAGACGGATTCCTGAACATCATCGGCGGTTGCTGTGGTTCGCGCCCGGAACACATTGAAGCCATTGCCAACGCCGTCGCGAAATATCCGCCCCGGCAAATTCCCGAGCGCCCGAAGGCCCTGCGCCTGGCCGGCCTTGAGCCATTTACCGGCGACGAAAACACCCTATTTATCAACGTGGGTGAGCGCACCAACGTGACCGGCTCCAAGCGTTTCCTGCGCCTGATCAAGGAAGAGCAGTACGAAGAGGCCCTCAGCGTTGCCCGGGATCAGGTAGAAAACGGTGCCCAGATTATCGATATCAACATGGACGAGGGCATGCTGGATTCCAAGGAGGCAATGGTTACCTTCCTGAACCTGGTGGCCTCCGAGCCGGACATCTCCCGCGTGCCCATCATGATCGACTCCTCCAAGTGGGAAGTGATCGAAGCCGGCCTTCGCTGCATCCAGGGCAAGGCCGTGGTGAACTCTATCAGCCTGAAAGAAGGCGAAGAGGCGTTCATCAAACGGGCAAAAGACTGCATGCGCTACGGCGCCGCCGTGGTGGTGATGGCCTTTGACGAAGACGGCCAGGCCGATACCTACGAGCGCAAGACCGAGATCTGCAAGCGCTCCTACGATGTGCTGACCAGCATCGGCTTCAACCCCGCTGACATCATCTTTGACCCGAACATCTTTGCCATTGCCACCGGCATCGAGGAACACAACAACTACGCAGTGGATTTCATCAACGCCACCCGCTGGATCAAAGAGAACCTGCCCCACGCATCCATTTCCGGCGGCGTGAGCAACGTGTCCTTCTCGTTCCGCGGCAACGATGCCGTGCGTGAAGCCATCCACTCGGTGTTCCTGTACCACGCCATCAAAGCCGGCATGAACATGGGTATCGTAAACCCGGGCCAGCTGGTGATTTACGATGAAATCGAGCCGGACCTGAAAGAACTGGTGGAAGACGTGGTGCTGAACCGCCGCGAAGACTCCACTGACCGCTTGCTGGAAGCGGCCGAGAAGTTCAAGGGCAAAGGCGGCCAGGCCAAGGAAGAAGACCTGGCCTGGCGCGAATGGCCGGTTGAGAAGCGGCTTGAGCACGCACTGGTTAAAGGCATCACCAACTTCATCATCGAAGACACCGAAGCCTGTCGTCAGAATGCCAGCCATCCGATCGAGGTGATCGAAGGCCCGCTGATGGACGGTATGAACGTGGTCGGTGATCTGTTCGGCGACGGCAAAATGTTCCTGCCCCAGGTGGTGAAGAGCGCCCGGGTAATGAAACAGGCCGTAGCCCATCTGATCCCCTACATCGAGGCGGAGAAGTCTGAAGACCAACAGGCCAAGGGCAAGATCCTGATGGCCACGGTGAAAGGCGATGTGCACGACATCGGCAAGAACATCGTGGGCGTAGTGCTGCAGTGCAACAACTACGAAGTGATCGATATGGGCGTGATGGTGCCCTGCGACAAGATCCTGGAAAAGGCGAAGGAAGAAAACGTCGATATCATCGGCCTGAGCGGCCTGATTACCCCGTCACTGGACGAAATGGTGCATGTTGCCCGTGAAATGCAGCGGCTGGACTTCAAGATTCCGCTGATGATCGGTGGTGCCACCACCTCCAAGGCGCACACGGCGGTGAAGATCGAGCCGCACTACAAAAACGACATTGCCCTGTACGTGTCTGATGCCTCCCGTTGCGTTAACGTGGCCTCCCAGTTGCTGAGCAAGACCGCCAAGCCCGCCTTCGTGGAAGCGGCCCGCGCCGAGTACGACGAAATCCGCGAGCGCCGCAAAAACCGGGGCGACCGCACCAAGCTGGTATCCCTGAAGGAAGCCCGGGCGCGCGCACCGGAGATCGATTTCGAGAACTACAAGCCGGCCAAACCGGCATTTACCGGCGTGCGGGTGTTCCAGGACTATGACCTGAGCGAACTGGTGGACTACATCGACTGGACTCCGTTCTTCATCTCCTGGGACATTGCCGGCAAGTACCCGGCGATTTTCGACGATCCCAAGCGGGGCGAAGCCGCCCGGAACCTGTTTGACGACGCCCAGAAACTGCTCAAGCAAATGATTGAAGAAAAGCGGATCAGTGCCCGTGGCGTAATCGGATTCTGGCCGGCCAACCGCCGTGGTGACGACATCGTGGTGTATACCGACGAGACCCGCACCGAGGAACTGACCACCCTGCACCACCTGCGCCAGCAGGACGAGAAAGCACCGGGCAAGCCGATGATGGCGCTGTCTGACTTCGTGGCCCCGGAAAGCTCGCAGCTGGGTGACTATGTGGGCGGCTTTGCAGTGACCACCGGCATTGGCGTGGAAGAACTGACCACCGAGTTCAAGAACGCCCACGACGACTACAGCGCCATTATGGTCCAGGCCCTGGCCGACCGCCTGGCAGAAGCCTTCGCCGAGCGCATGCACGAGCGGGTGCGTAAGGAGTTCTGGGGCTACGCTCCTGACGAGCAAATGGCCAACGAAGACCTGATCAAGGAACGCTACCGCGGTATCCGCCCGGCACCGGGCTACCCGGCTTGCCCGGACCACACCGAAAAGGCCACCCTGTTCAAGTTGCTGGATGCCACCGCCAACACCAGCCTGGAGTTGACGGAGCACTTTGCCATGTTCCCGACCGCTGCGGTTTCAGGCTGGTATTTCGCACACCCGGAAGCCAAGTATTTTGCGGTAGGCAAGATTGGCGTAGACCAAGTTGAGGACTATGCTGAACGCAAGGGGCTGTCAAAGGCAGAAGCCGAACGCTGGCTGATGCCGAGCCTGGCCTATGATCCTGCCGAATAAACCAGGGCGTTAAACCATGAGTGGCGTTGCCAACAAAAACACCAAGGACAACAAAGGGAAAAAGCCCGGTTCGCCGGGCGTTCTGAAAATTATACAGAGCATCCTGGCCGGCGCCCTTGGTGTGCAATCCGACCGCCGGCGGCAGGAAGACTTCTCCAGCCACAGCCCTGTACCCTACATAATCGCAGGGCTACTGTTTACGGCCGCCTTCGTGGGCGGCCTGATCCTTGTGGTGAACCTGGTACTGGCCGGGCAGTAAGTTACTGGCCGGCCACCCAGAACACGGCAAACGACACTGTTAACATCACCAGCAGAATGGCGGCTACGGCATCGGCCTTGCTGTCTGAGCCTGCAGATTTGCTCATGGTTACCCTCACCTCTGTTGCCTGTTGTTATTCCCGGTGGTACGCCCCTTAGTTAAGCAGTTAATTGATATTCGTCCAGCTTCAGGCATTCGCGCTTATCGCCTGAATCGATAATGTTATGTTGAAATAATCATTTTGAGAATAAAAGCACGATGATATCCTGCCTGCCAGGAATAAGGCGCTCCCCGATGCGCCCGAATATGCAGACACTCTGATGTAGCAGGCAGGACGTTACCCTATGTACGTTTACGATGAACACGACAAGCAAATCGCAGCCGAACGCGTGGCCCAGTTCCGGGACCAGACCGAACGCGCGCTGGCCGGTGAGCTTACCGAAGAGGAATTCCTTCCCCTTCGCCTCCAGAACGGTCTCTATGTTCAGCGCCATGCCCCCATGCTTCGCATCTGCGTGCCCTACGGTATGCTGCGTTCTGAACAATTGCGCCGCCTGGCCCGGATTACCCGGGATTACGACCGGGGCTACGCCCACGTAACTACCCGCACGAACATCCAGCTGAACTGGCCGAAGCTGGAAGATGTGCCGGACATCCTCGCCGAACTGGCCGAAGTGGAAATGCATGCCAACCAGACCAGCGGCAACTGCATCCGTAACACCACCACAGACCAGTTCTCCGGCGTGCAGGCGGATGAGATCGCCGACCCGCGTCCCTACTGTGAAATTATCCGCCAGTGGTCTACCTTCCATCCGGAGTTCGCGTTTCTGCCGCGCAAGTTCAAGATTGCGGTGAATGCCTCCGAGAAAACCGACAGGGCCGCCATCCAGGTTCACGACATCGGCTTGCAGATTGTGCGTAATGATCAGGGCGAGCTGGGCTTCCGGGTACACGCAGGCGGTGGCCTGGGCCGAACCCCCATGGTTGCCCCGGTCATCCGGGACTTCCTGCCGGAACTGGACCTGCTGACCTACCTCGAAGCGATCCTTCGTGTGTACAACCGCTATGGTCGCCGCGACAACAAATACAAGGCCCGTATCAAGATCCTCGTGAAAGCCCTCACACCGGAGGGCTTCGCACAGAAGGTGGAAGCCGAGTGGGCTGAAATCAAGGATTCCCCTACCCGCCTCAACCGGGAAACCATCGAGAAGTTCCAGGGCTACTTTACCGAGCCGGACTATCAATCGCTGGACAATGCCAGCGAATTGCTGGGCAAGCAGCGGTTCGAGAATCGCGAATTCGACAAGTGGCTGAGCCACAACGTCGACGAGCATAAAAAACCGGGCTATGCCATCGTCACACTGACTCTGAAGCAGACCGGCACACCGCCAGGCGATGTAACCGACGCCCAGTTCGAGCAGATTGCCGACCTGGCCGACCAGTACAGCTTCGGCGAAGTGCGGGCTACCCACGAGCAGAACATCGTGCTGGCCGATGTGCGGCAGGACCAGTTGTTCGAACTCTGGCAGCGCATTACCCCGATGGGCTTTGCCACCGCCAACCTGCATACCCTGAACGACATCATCTGCTGCCCGGGCGGCGACTTCTGCGCCCTGGCCAACGCCAAGTCCATCCCCATCGCCGAGGCCATCCAGCGCCGCTTTGATGACCTGGACTTCCTGTATGACCTCGGCCCGATCGACCTCAATATCTCCGGCTGCATGAATGCCTGCGGTCACCACCATGTGGGCAACATCGGGATTCTGGGTGTCGACAAGAAAGGCGAGGAGTTCTACCAGGTGAGCCTCGGCGGTGCTTCACATCACGACGCCAGCATCGGCAAGATTCTTGGTCCCTCGTTCGCGCGGGAAGAAATGCCGGACGTCGTAGCCAAGCTGATCGATGTATTTGTAGAAAAACGGACCGAAGAAGAAACCTTCCTGGACACCTATCGCCGGGTCGGTCTTGATCCTTTCAAGGAGCGGGTTTATGCCTGAGGTTATTGCTGCAGACGGCAGCGTTCGTAACGACAACTGGGCCATTGTTGCCCGCCCTGAAGCCGGGGAGTCGCTGGACATTCCCGAAGGCCAGCCGGCATTGATTCCCGTGGATCTGTGGCTGGCAGGGGCCGACCACTATGCCGGCCGGAACGATATCGGCGTGTGGTTCGACAGCCATGATGAACCGGAACAACTGGCCTCACGGGTGCATGAGCCCGCCCTGATTGCGGTGAATTTTCCGCGCTTTGTGGATGGTCGCGGTTACAGCATCGCCCGGTTGCTGCGCGAGCGTTACGGCTATTCGGGCGAACTTCGCGCCATTGGTGATGTGCTGCTGGACCAGCTGCAATTCATGAAGCGCTGCGGCTTTGATTCTTTTGCCCTGCGGCCGGACAAGGACGCCACCAAAGCAGCCCGTTGCCTGAATTTCTTTTCCCAGACCTACCAGGCGGCAGCCGACACAGACGTGCCGCTGTTCCGCCGACGGGCTTCCTGAGGAAGCCCGTTACTGGATCTTCTGGTTACGGAACGCGCTCAGCACTTTCCAGACGGTGTGCTCGAGCGCGGCGCTGGTGGCCAGCCCGAGTTTTTCCGGCAGTGTCCGCTTTCGCTGGAACGATACCGACACGACCTCTCCCCGATCACAAGCCTCGATCAGGTATTCGTCCGAGGTTTTGATCTCGTCAATCAGTTTGACCTCCAGCGCCCGCTTGCCAAACCAGATGTCGCCAGTCGCCACGGCCTGGATATCCAGGCCAGGACGGCGCTCACTGACGTACTCCTTGAACAGGCCGTGGGTATCTTCCAGGTCCTCCAGGAACTTCTGACGGCCCTTGTCGGTGTTTTCGCCAAAGACGGTCAGGGTGCGCTTGTGCTCGCCGGCAGTCAGCACCTCGAAGTCGACATCGTTCTTCTTCAGGAACCGGTGAAAGTTCGGCAGCTGGGCTACCACGCCAATCGAGCCGAGCACCGCAAACGGCGAGGCAATGATTTTGTCGGCGACGCAGGCCATCATATAACCGCCACTGGCGGCTACCTTGTCGACACAGGCCGTCAGCGGAACGCCCTTGCTGCGGATGCGGTCCAGCTGCGCGGCAGCCAGGCCGTAGGCGTGTACCAGTCCGCCACCACTTTCAAGGCGCACCACTACTTCATCGGTTTTCGGGTCTGCCACACTGAGCACCGCAGACACTGAACGGCGCAGGGTATCGGTGTCGCTGGCCTTGATGTCGCCATCAAAGTCGATCACATAGATCCGGGACTTTCCAGGCTGCTCACCCTCACCTTCCTTACTGCTGCTTTTTGCGGCTTTCTTCTCGGCTTTGTCCTCTTTCTTTTTCTGCTTCGCCCAGCCTTTGTACTCCGCGTCGGACATCAAGCGGGTCTGGATAGATTCTTTCAGTTTCCGGTACTGATCGTTCAGCTTGCGGATTTTCAGTTCGCCTTCGCCATCGTGGTCATCGCGGTCACGGTGGGCGACAGAAAAGACCATGGCGGCAAGAATGATGGCCGCCACAACAAAGGTGGCAACCTTGGCAAGGAAAAGGCCGTATTCGGTGAGAAATTCCAAAATGCAGTCTCCGGAAGTGTTTCGCAAAGCCAAGAGTGTACCCGCTCGGGCCAAGTGTGATAAGCCCGAAAGAAAATTAAAACAAGCGTTCGATCAAGCTTGACACGCACCCGCTGTGCCCATAAAGTCGAATTGCGAAGTCACCATGACAAGACAACCACCAAAAAGGGTAAAACAATGTCTGTAGCTCAGGTATTTGAAAAGCTGGAACAGAACTTCAACGCAGACGCGGCACAGGGTCTGGACCTGGTCTTCCAATTCGATATCGAAGACGACAAGACCTACAACCTGGAAATCAAAGACGGCGCCTGCAAGCTGAACGAAGGTGCCCACGATGACCCTTCCGTTACCCTGATCATGAACTCCGAAACTCTTCAGGGTATTGTTTCCGGCGAAACTGACGGCATGCAAGCATTCATGGCTGGTCAGCTGCGCGCCGAAGGCGACATGATGCTGGCTACCAAGCTGGGTGAACTGTTCAATATGGGCTAATCCCCGGCTGAACGTTCCACAAAAAAACCTGCGCAAGTCGCAGGTTTTTTTGTGGCCGGATAAAAGCCCGCCAGGCGCGGGCCAACGGTTACAGCCCTACATCATCCAGTGACGACTCCGCCAGTTTCAGAAGGTCTGCGTTGCGATCTTCCCTGCGCCCGATGCTTTCAATGTAGTATTCCAGCGAGGTCAGTGCATCCGCCAGCGCTTCGAGCACCTGAGAAACCGGCGCTTCGCGGGCATCCAGCAGGCGCTCCTGAATAGACGCAGCCACGCGGGCAATCACGCTCGCGGCCTGAGGATCATTCACCATCTCCAGCCCGCCCCAGATGCCCCGCAGCGTTCCCGGAAGGTTTGCGAGGTGCAGCTTGTCGTAGTCAGATTCAATAAACGCGGTGATCGCCCGCTTGGCCAGGGTCAGTGCGCTGCGGGCTTCGTCTGCAACTACCCAGACCGCCTCCTGCAGGTAAATCGACTCTTCCGCCCTGCGGTTGCCGGTGGCCAGGGCATCAGTTTCGGAGGTAATCCCGCGGGACACAATCTGCATCACCGCGTCTTCAACACCCAACACAGAATCGGCCAGGCGGTACAATTCATCTTCCTCCGGCAAGCGATCCTCTTTCTGCCACTGGCGAAGCCTGGCGGCCTCTTCACGGGCAACACCGGCCAGCCTGTTCAGGTCGAGCATCACCAGGGTGTTAGCCAGGCGTTCGAGAGACTCGGCAATCGATACCAGTTCAGCCAGGTCCGGCTCGATACCCCGTTCGATGATATCCAGCTTGTCCTTGAGCTGGTTCAGCTCTTCCTGCAGCGCTTCCGACAGGGATTTCAGGACGTCAGAGCCCGGCCCGTACAGCCGGCGGGAGTGGGCTTCCAGCAGGGAGTCCGGGAAGTCAGAGGGAATGACGTTCCAGGCCGACAACACGCCGGTCACTTCCGGGTTGCCGGAACCACTGCGGTACAGCAGGTAGATGAGGTCCCGAATCAGGGAATCGGGAGCGTCTTTTGCGGTAGCAACTTTGCCCACATACACCACTTCGCGGGCGTATTTCTTAATGCGCATCAGCAGCCGCTTACGGGCTTTGCTGAACACCATCGCCCGGTCAAGCATGGTGTCGGCCACCGTCGCCAGCAAACACCACATCTGACCCATGGGCGCACCCTGGCACAGCCTTGCAAAGCCCCGCGCCGAGCGGGCGATCAGTTTTTTACTGACCACCTCGTTCCGACCCCGGAGAACACCCAGCAATGCCACCTGGAAGGTCAGGCGCATGCGTCGGGCCAGGATATCGTATTCGTCTTCGCCACCGTCCAGCGCCGGTATGGCCATGCCTTTGCAAAAGTCCGGGCGTTCCCTGACATCCAGATCGAAAAAGCAGGATTCGGGATAGGGCTTTTCACGCCGGGCTTCACGCAGATCGTTAATCACCGGCAGTAGCAGTTCAGGATGGTCTTCCCGCTGCTGGTGGTAATACTCCACATACCGGCGAAGGATAAACAGCGCACCACTAAGTGTGGTCAGAAGAATGTTTTTGTCGTCGTTGGCACCAACGGGCACATCGTTGGCCAGGCTGACAGCCTCCTGGCAAAGCAGCGTGCCGCCGCGCAACTCGACCAGGAGGAAAATGCCGCGAAGCTGGTTCAGGTAATCGACACAGTTTTGCAGGTCTTCCCCACTCTCGCGGTTTTCCTGGAAACGTTCAAGGCTGGCCTCGGCCTGCTTGATGGTCTGTTCGATTTCGCTTTTGACCAGATCAAACGACTGCGATTTCGTCGCCAGAGACGATTGAACCATAAACCTTTCCTGTTTCCTTACAAAGAATACCCAGTTACCAAAAAACTGGCGAACTTCCCATTACTTATAACACAGAATTCAGGTCCCTCAAGAAAGCCCTTATGTAACATTTGGTACAGACCGACCCAGTTCTCATTCTGCTCCCTGTAATTTGCTCCACACGGTTTCACCGGCCTGTTTTTCCATCATCACCATGAACGCCTCGTGGGCCTCGGCTTCTTCATCACTGGCGCGCACAACCGCCAGTGGCCGCCGTTCTGCACTGACCCTGCGCAGGCCTCCGCTACTGCCGTCATCACCGGTGCCGCTGTCCAGTGACAGTGCCGTCTGGCCACCGGTCATCAGCAGGTAGACATCGGCCAGGATCTCGGCATCCAGCAAAGCGCCGTGCAGGTCACGGTTGCTGTTATCTACGCCGTAACGCTTACAGAGGGCATCCAGGTTGTTCTTCTGGCCCGGGTGCTTGGCCCGGGCGATAGCCAGGGTATCTACAATGCCGCAGTGGTCTGCCGTTTTGCGGACCGGCTTCAGGCGGGCGAACTCGGAATCTATAAAGCCGACGTCGAATGCCGCGTTATGGATAACCAACTCCGCACCCTTGATAAACTCGAAGAATTCGTCGGCAATCTCCGCAAATTTCGGTTTGTCGGCCAGGAATTCATTGGTAATGCCGTGAACGGTTATGGCCTCGGCCTCAACTTCCCGCTCCGGGTTGATGTAAACGTGGTAGTTCCGGCCTGTCAGCTCCCGCTCGACCACCTCCACACAACCAATCTCGATAATCCGGTGGCCGTCGTTGGGATCAATACCCGTGGTTTCGGTATCCAGTACGATCTGTCTCATTGCTTACCTTCAGAAATACCTGTCAGACTTTCAGAGATTCCGGTTCAGCTACCGGACAACTCAGCCACGCCGCGGTTGGCCAGCTCATCCGCAAGCTCGTTATCCGGGTGGCCGGAATGACCTTTAACCCAGTGCCAATTCACTTTGTGCCGGGCGGCTTCCGCATCCAGCTCCTGCCAGAGGTCGGCATTCTTTACCGGCTTCTTCGCGGAGTTTTTCCAGCCGTTGCGTTTCCAGCCGGCCATCCATTCAGTGATGCCTTTACGCACGTATTGGGAATCCGTGTACAGCTCCACCTCACAGGCCCTCTTTAAAGCCCTTAAGCCCTGAATAGCAGCCATCAGCTCCATTCGGTTGTTGGTGGTTTGCGCCTCGCCACCGTACATGGTTTTGCAGGCGTCGCCATAACGCAACAATACACCCCATCCGCCGGGGCCCGGGTTACCCTTACAGGCGCCATCGGTATACATCACTACCTTGTCGGCCATTCACACTCCTGAACTTGATTGCTGTTTCTTTGCGGTGCCTGTGCTGGCGCAGGTTCCGTTAGACCCCACCGCCCCGGGTAACGACACCACCCGGGTTTTGCGCCAGGGTGCCCGCCGCTGCAGCCGGGCATAGACACGCTTGCGGGCAAGGATACAGTAATAGGCCCCGACTGGCAGGAAATGTCCATGACAATCCAGGTCTTTGCTTTGCCGGCTTATATAGTTGCCCTTCCTTTGTAGCGGGAGGGTACAGAAAAAGGTGGCACTGCCCTCCAGCTGAAAACCCAGCAGCCTCAGCCAGTCTTCCATTCTGGACCGGAGCAGAAACCGCCCGCCCCATGGCCCAAGCTGATGCCGGGAAACAAGCTTGCGCACGCCCCAGAGACTGAGCGGATTAAACCCGATCAGCGCCAGGCGCCCTTCACCGCGCAACACCCGGGCCGATTCCCGGAGCACCTGGTGCGGATCTGGCGAGAAGTCAGCCGTGTGGTGCAGGATAACCAGGTCCATGGAATCTCCGGGAAACGGCAATTCATCAGAATCGCAAACTGCCACACCATCCGGCATGTGGGGATACCAGGCTGGCGTAGTGATAATTTTCTGGGAGAAGTCGGTACCGCTGGCCAGGGGCAATCGATGGCTCAGCCCCACCTGCAATTGCCGTGCGCCGGTTAATCCATCCAGGTGATGGTCAAGGACACGCCGCTGGCTGGCCAGCAGGGCGCGGCCAAGCGGGGTCTGTATCCAGCGCTCGAAACTTTCGTGGCGTGCGGAATAATCAGCAGGCTGCAAACCTTTCACCAGGATTTCTCCAACATCAGCGCCCCTGTTCCGGGCCGGATTCACGGGCGCGCTTCTTGGGATGACAGCACGGTTGCATTATCATAACAGGCACATTCATCGAGCACATGGGGTCACCATGTTCAGTATTCACCCGATTCCGGCGTTTTCAGACAACTATATCTGGTGTCTGGCAGACCAGGACACCGGCAAGGCACTGATTGTAGACCCGGGGCAGGCGCAGCCGGTGATGGACTACCTCGCCGCCAACAACCTGGCTGCAGACACCATCCTGGTTACTCACCATCACCCGGACCACGTCGGCGGCATCAAAGACCTGCAGCAGGCATGGCCAGACGTACGCGTGGTCGGGCCGGCAGAATCCCCGTTCAAGGGCAGCAATCACCCGGTCCACCCCGGTGACGAAGTTGTCTGGCAGGGGCTGACCTTTGATGTGCTGGCCGTGCCGGGCCACACCCTCGACCACCTGGCTTATTTCAGCCCCTCACAGGTCGATGGCAAGCCGCTTCTGTTTTGTGGCGACACCTTATTCGTTGGCGGTTGTGGTCGGTTGTTCGAAGGCACGGCGGAGCAAATGCACCAGTCCCTGAGTACCCTCCGGGATCTGCCCGGCGATACAGCCGTGTATTGCGCCCATGAATACACCCTGGCCAACCTGCGGTTTGCCCGCAGCTGGTTGCCCGACGACCAGGCCCTGGCGGATTTCGAGCAACAGTGCCAGGCACGCCGTGACCAGGGCCTGCCCACCGTGCCCTCAACCATAGCCGCCGAGAAATCGCTGAACCTGTTCCTGCGCTGGGACGACCCAGCAGTGGCAGAAGCCGCCCATCGGTACTGTGCCGAACACGGCCTGCCAGCCAGCTCCGAAACCGATATCTTTGCGGCGGTCCGTCACGGAAAGGATCACTTCTGATCCTGTCCGGCGCTGGCGGTTAACGATTCTTGTCACAGCTGTAACACAGGAATTCTTGACCGCCATAAAAGCCCTTTCTTAGAATCCCACGCTGCTAACGACCGTTACCAGACATTCATGCCGGCCTTTATTACATGACGCCGCCGGCGCTAATCGGACGACTTCTATGCCGGTCAAACGACTTTCATGCGTACTGCTCGCTTCGTCGCTGCTGTCTGCCTGCAGCAGCTCCCAGGTTATGGACAACTGGAACTCCCCATCAGCCTGGTTCGGAACGGAAACTGACCAGCAAAGTAACCCGGTGGATTCCGAGAAGGTCGTGGTTGCCCGGGGCGACGAAGATCTGAAAGCCTCCGTGGCTGCGGGCAATGGCGGAGATGCTGCCGATGCCCCGCTGGATGACGCCATTTCTCCGGAACTCCGGGCCAAGGCCAAGGATGCCCGGCAAAAACTGGACGACCCCAAAACCCGCGCCGATGCCAGCACCAGCACCCAGGACCTGTGGGACCGGATGCGTGCCGGTTTCGCCATGGACCATTCTGTCGACAACCCGAGGGTGCAGGCACAGCTCGACTGGTATGCCCGGCACCCGAGCTACATCAAGCGGGTAGTAGAACGGGGCTCCCGTTACCTGCACCACATTGTTGAAGAAACCGAGGCCCGGGGCTTGCCCACCGAAATGGCCCTGCTGCCGATCGTGGAAAGTGCGTTCGATCCGTTTGCCTATTCCCATGGCCGGGCGGCCGGCCTGTGGCAATTCATTCCGTCTACCGGCAAATACTTCGGCCTGACCCAAAGCTGGTGGCATGACGACCGCCGTGATGTGCTGGAAGCCACCGATGCCGCCCTGACCTACCTCGACCGGCTGGCCAAGCGCTTCGATGGCGACTACACCCTGGCACTGGCAGCCTATAACGCAGGCGGCGGCACGGTATCCAGTGCCATGCGCCGAAACCGGAATGCAGGCAAACCAACAGATTACTGGTCCCTGTCGCTGCCCAAAGAAACCAGCCACTATGTACCCAAGCTGATCGCCCTGGCCAAGATCTTCGACAACCCCGAGGCCTACGGTGTCGAGTTACCAAAGCTGGACGACGAACCGTACTTCGAAGTGGTCGAGACAGGTTCACAGCTGGACCTGGCCCAGGCAGCAGAGCTGGCCGGGGTGGATATTGACGAGATCTACCTGCTGAACCCTTCCTACAACCGCTGGGCTACCAACCCGGATGGGCCACACCGCCTGCTGGTGCCCAGGCAGAACGCAGAAGGTTTCCGCCAGGCCTTGGCGAATTTTCCGAAAGAACAGCGCGTATCTTGGCAGAACTACAAGGTTCAGAAGGGTGACAACCTGAACAGCATTGCCCGCAAGTTCGGAACCACCACCTCGGTGGTGCGCCAGGTAAACAAACTGGATTCCGACCTGATCCGCGTTGGCCAGGGCCTGCTGATTCCTTCCTCAACCCGCGGCGCCGATGCCTACGCCCTGAGCCAGTCCCAGCGGCTGCAGCGCACCCAGTCGCGCCAGCGCGACGGCAACAAGGTGTCCTACACCGTTCGCCGGGGCGACACCTTCTGGGACATCGCCCGCGAACACCGGGTATCGGTACGGGAAGTGGCCGCCTGGAACGGCATGGCCCCCGGAGACCCGCTGATTCCCGGCAAAAAACTCGTGATCTGGTCTAAATCGGCGCAGCCCACGGTTGCCGCCGGCAGCTCGGCCCGCAGCAAGGCCATGGTTCGCAAGGTTGGCTATCGAGTACGCAGCGGCGACTCGCTGTCGGCCATTGCTAGCCGTTTTGCGGTGAATGTGCAGGACATCGCATCATGGAATGATCTTAATACCAACCGTTATCTGCAACCCGGACAAAGTCTGGTACTCTACGTTGACATCAGAAACAGCCCTTAACGTGCGAGAACCATGATAAAAACACGGAAAGCCGCCTTTTCACTGGCCAGCATTTTCGCCTCCCTGGCGCTGATGGCTGCCGCAGCCACCAGCCTTGCGGAAACCCCGGCGGCTGCAAACCCCGGTCCCGTGCACGGCATTGCCATGCACGGAGAACTGAAGTATCCGGAAAATTTCAGCCACTTTGACTACGTTAACCCGGAAGCCCCCAAAGGCGGCACCCTCCGGATGGCCGTGGTGGCTAACGGCTTCGACAGCTTTAACCCGTTTGTCATTCGGGGCGTGGCCGCCGCCGGCATCAGCACCTATGTTTACGATACCCTGCTGGAGTCCTCCGCAGACGAGCCGTTTTCCGAATACGGGCTGATCGCCGAAAGCATTGAAATGCCCGAAGACCGCAGCTACGTGGTCTTCAACCTGCGTGAACAGGCCCGTTTCCAGGACGGCGAGGCCATCACCGCCGAAGACGTTGAGTTTTCCTACCGCATCCTGACCACTGAAGGCCATCCGTTCTACCGGAACTACTACGCCGATGTCAGCAAGGTAACGGTGGAAGGCCGCCATCGCATCCGCTTTGATTTTGGCGAAACCAAGAACCGGGAACTGCCTCTGATTCTCGGGCAGATGCCTGTGATGCCCGCCCATTACTGGGCCGACCGGGAGTTTGAAGGCAATGGCCTCGATATACCTGTTGGCAGCGGCCCCTATCGCATCGACAGCTACGATGCCGGCCGTTCCGTCACCTACGAGCGGGTTGACGACTATTGGGCAGAGGGCCTGGGCATTCGCAAGGGCCGCTTTAATTTTGATCGCATCAAGTACGAGTACTACAGCGACGACACCGTAGCGTTGGAGTCCTTCAAAGCCGGCAACTTTGATTTCCGGGTTGAAACCTCGGCGAAGAACTGGGCCACGGCCTACACCGGGCGCGGCTTCGACAACGGCGAAATCACCAAGGAAGCGATTGAGCACCACCGCCCCAGCGGTATGCAGGGCTTCGTCTTCAACACTCGCAAAGCGGTATTCAAAGACCCGAAAGTGCGCCAGGCCCTGGCCTACGCCTTCGATTTTGAATGGGCCAACCGCAACTTGTTCTTCGACCAGTACACCCGCACCGACAGCTATTTCGAGAACAGCGACCTGGCGTCTTCCGGCCTGCCCTCCGGCCGCGAGCTGGAGATACTGGAGCGCTTCCGGGACAAGCTGAACCCGGCCGTGTTCACCGAAACCTATACGCCGCCAACGACCGGTGACGGCACAACCATGCGGGATAACCTGCGCACAGCCATGCAACTGCTGAAAGAAGCCGGCTACAGCGTCCGTGACGGCAAGATGGTGCACGGGGAAACCGGCAAGCCGCTGGCCTTCGAAGTGTTGCTGTTCCAGAAAAGTTTCGAGCGCGTTGTGCTGCCTTTCCGGCAAAACCTTGAGCGCCTCGGTATTGATGTATCCGTGCGGCTGGTAGACAGCAACCAGTATGTTCAACGGGTGCGGAATTTTGATTTCGACATGATCACCCAGGTGTTGCCCCAGTCGGATTCTCCGGGCAACGAGCAGCGTGAGTACTGGCATTCATCCAACGTGGAGGTTGCCGGCTCTCGCAACTATATGGGCGTCAGCGACCCGGTTATCGACCAGTTGGTAGACATGGTCATCCAGGCTCCGGACCGGGACGAACTGGTGCACCGGGTTCGTGCCCTTGATCGGGTGCTGCTGCACGGCCACTACGTGATCCCCCACTGGCACCTGACCAAAGACCGGGTAGCGTACTGGAACAAACTGCAGCGCCCCGAGGTCACACCGAAAAACGGTATCGACCTGAACAACTGGTGGATCAAACCCTGATCCACCGGTCTACCCCAGAGCAGTAACGGAAGGATTCCTCCCCTCAATGGGCATTTACATACTCCGCAGGCTCGCCCTGATTATTCCGACCCTGGTCGGAATTATGCTGCTGAACTTTATCATTGTGCAGGCTGCGCCCGGCGGGCCCGTGGAGCAGCTGATTGCCGAGATGGAAGGCCACGGTGGCAGCGCCCTGGCCCGGGCCGGTGGCGGCGACACCGGCGGCGAAGTGGCTTCGGGCTCTTCGGACAGCCGGGGCGCCCGGGGGTTACCACCGGAATTGCTGGCAGAAATAGAGGCCATGTACGGCTTCGACAAACCCGCCCATGAACGCTTTCTGATGATGCTAAAAGACTACGCCACCTTCGATTTCGGCGAGTCTTTCTTCCGGGATCGCACGGTGATCGAGCTGATCATCGACAAACTGCCGGTTTCGATTTCCCTGGGCCTCTGGTCTACCCTCATTATCTACCTGATCTCCATTCCCCTGGGTATCCGTAAAGCGGTGACCGACGGCTCCCGCTTTGATGTGTGGACCAGCTCTGCCATCGTCATCGGCTACGCCATTCCCGGCTTCCTGTTTGCCATCCTGCTGATTGTCCTGTTTGCCGGCGGCAGCTACTTCGACTGGTTCCCGCTGCGGGGCCTGACTTCAGCGGACTTCGAGCAGATGACCTGGTACCAGAAAATCGGGGATTATTTCTGGCACCTGGCCTTGCCGGTAACCGCTAATGTGATTGGAGGCTTTGCTACCCTGACCCTGCTCACCAAGAACTCGTTCCTGGATGAAATTGGCAAGCAGTACGTGGTGACCGCCAGGGCCAAGGGCCTTGAGGAAAAACAGGTACTGTACGGCCACGTTTTCCGCAACGCCATGCTGATTGTGATTGCCAGCCTGCCCGGGGTGCTGGTGTCTTTATTCTTTACCGGCTCCCTACTGATTGAAGTGATTTTCTCACTCGATGGCCTGGGCCTGCTCGGCTTCGAAGCGGCCCTGAACCGCGACTATCCGGTGATCTTCGGCACCCTGTACATCTTCACCCTGATGGGCCTGATCCTGAAATTGGTCAGCGACATCACCTACGTGCTGGTCGACCCCCGCATCGACTTTGAAAGCCGGGAGGGCGCGTGATGCTGTCACTCTCCCCCATCCAGAAACGGCGGCTCCGTAACTTCAAGGCCAACCGGCGCGGCTACTGGAGCCTGTGGTTGTTTCTGCTTTTGTTCGGGCTGTCGCTGACCGCCGAACTGATTGCCAACGACAAACCGCTGATGGTGTCGTATCAGGGCGACTGGTACTTCCCCGTGGTACAAAGCGTGCCGGAAGAAACCTTTGGCGGTTTCCTGCCCACCGAAACCGACTACCGGGATGATTTCATCGCCAGCGAAATCAACGCCAATGGCTGGATGCTGTGGCCCCCCATCCGATTCAGCTACAACACGATCAACTACGACCTGGACGTACCTTCGCCGGCGCCACCCAGTGCAGAGAACTGGCTGGGCACCGATGACCAGGGCCGGGACGTGGCTGCCAGGGTTATCTACGGCTTCCGGATTTCCGTGGTGTTCGGCCTCACCCTTACCATTGCCAGCTGCATTGTCGGGGTGATTGTCGGTGCCATTCAGGGCTATTACGGGGGCAAGGTGGACCTGCTCGGCCAGCGGTTTATCGAAGTCTGGTCCGGCCTGCCCATGCTTTACCTGCTGATTATCCTGTCGGCTATCGTCCAGCCCAATTTCTGGTGGCTGCTGGGCATCATGCTGCTGTTCAGCTGGATGGGGCTGGTGGATGTGGTTCGGGCCGAATTCCTTCGAGCCCGCAACTTCGAATACGTGAAAGCGGCCCGAGCCCTGGGGCTGGAAAACCGGCACATCATGTTCCGCCATATACTGCCCAATGCCATGGTGGCAACCCTGACCTTCCTGCCCTTTATCCTGACCGGCGCCATCACCGGCCTGACATCGCTGGATTTTCTGGGGTTCGGGTTGCCGTCCGGCTCGCCATCCCTGGGCGAACTGATCGCCCAGGGCAAGTCAAACCTGCACGCACCCTGGCTGGGTATTTCTGCCTTTGTCTCGCTGTCGGTCATGCTGACCCTGCTGGTCTTTACCGGCGAAGCCGTGCGTGACGCCTTTGACCCGAGAAAGAACTGATATGAGCGAACTACTGAACATCTCGGGGCTTTCCATACGTTTTGATAACGGCCCGCTAGTCGTGGATGACCTCTCGCTCTCGATCAACAAGGGCGAGACCCTGGCATTGGTCGGAGAAAGCGGTTCGGGCAAGTCGGTTTCCGCGCTCTCGGTCCTGCGCCTACTGGACGAGCGCCATGTCAGCTATCCGTCCGGCAGCATTACCTACCAGGGCGAGGACCTCCTGAAGGCGCCGGAAAAACGCCTGCGACAGATCCGGGGCAGGCAGATCAGCATGATCTTCCAGGAACCGATGACCTCCCTGAACCCGCTACATACGGTTGAAAAGCAGATTACCGAAACGCTCGAACTGCACATTGGCCTGCGCGGCGAACAAGCCCGAGCCAGGTGTATCGAACTGCTGGCACTGGTGGGCATTCCTGAGCCGGAACGGCGCCTGAAGAGCTATCCGCACCAGCTCTCGGGCGGGCAGAAACAGCGGGTGATGATCGCCATGGCCCTGGCCAATGAACCGGACCTGCTGATTGCCGACGAGCCCACCACCGCCCTCGACGTGACCGTACAGAAGCAGGTGCTGGAACTGCTCCGATCCCTGCAGCAGAAACTGGGCATGGCCATGCTGCTGATTACCCACGACCTCAGCCTGGTGCGCCGGTATGCCGACAAAGTAGTGGTGATGGAGCGGGGCAAGCGGGTCGAAGAGGCCCCGGTTAAAGCCCTGTTCGAGGCGCCGTCCCACCCCTATACCCGCAAACTGATTGACGCCGAGCCACCCGAACACCCTGTGCCCGTGCAGAAAACAGCGCCGGAGCTTATTCGGGTAGACAATCTGAACGTGCATTTTCCGGTTCGCAAGAACCTGTTCGGCCGGGTCACCGAAAGCTACCACGCGGTGCAGGATGTCAGCTTCAGCGTGCGCCCCGGCGAAACCCTGGGCATTGTCGGCGAGAGTGGCAGCGGTAAGACCACCATCGGCCACGCCCTGCTCAAGCTCACCGCCGCCACCGGCAGGATCCAGCTGGCCGGAAACGACATCGGCAACCTCACCCAGAAAGCCTTCCGGCCCTGGCGCAAACGCATCCAGATTGTGTTCCAGGACCCCTTTGGCAGCCTGAGCCCGCGTATGTCCATTGCCGAAATTGTTGGTGAAGGCCTGATGATCCACGACCCGGCCAACCGCGACCAGCACGAAGCCAGGGTCATCCGGGCGCTGCAGGATGTCGGGCTGGACCCGGAAGCCCGGCACCGCTACCCCCACGAATTTTCCGGTGGCCAGCGCCAGCGTATTGCCATTGCCCGTGCCCTCGTTCTGCAACCTGAGCTGATTATTCTGGATGAGCCGACATCGGCGCTGGACAGAACTGTGCAGAAACAGGTGATCGAACTGCTCCGGGATATCCAGGCGCGATATCGGTTAAGCTATATTTTTATCAGCCATGATCTGGCCGTAGTCCGTGCCTTGAGCCACCAGCTGCTGGTACTGCACCAGGGCCGTATCGTGGAGTACGGCGATGCCGAAGCGATCTTCCGGCAACCCGGGCAGCCGTATACCCGGGAGTTGCTGAACGCGGCCTTCTTTTACCAAACTACGACCAATTGACCGTTACCCGCGTGCGCCCCGGTCGGGGATAATACGCGCAAACCACAGGAACACACGGAGCAGATACCCATGGGAATTCTCAGCGGCAAGAAAGCACTGATCGTTGGTGTAGCCAGCAAGCATTCCATTGCCTATGGCATTGCCGAGGCATTCGCCCGCGAAGGCGCCGAACTGGCCTTCACCTACCAGAACGAAAAGCTGCAGTCCCGGGTTGAGAAATTCGCGGAGCAATGGAGCAGCACCATTACCCTGCCCTGCGATGTTGCCAGCGATGAGCAAATCGAAAACGTGTTCACCGAGCTGAATAAGCACTGGGACAACATCGACATCATCATCCATGCCGTTGGCTTTGCCCCGGCGCATGAACTGAACGGTAACTACGTTGACGTTACCACCCGTGAAGGCTTCAAGATTGCCCACGACATCAGCTCTTACAGCTTTGTAGCGCTGGCCAAGGGCGCCCGCAAGATGATGCACGAAGGCAGCAGCCTGCTGACCCTGAGCTACCTGGGTGCCCAACGCGTTCTGCAGAACTACAACGTGATGGGCCTGGCCAAAGCGTCGCTGGAAGCCAACGTGCGCTACATGGCCGCCAGCCTGGGCGAAGAAGGCATCCGGGTAAACGCGATTTCGGCCGGCCCGATCAAGACCCTGGCCGCCTCCGGCATTGCCAGCTTCCGCCGTATGCTGAACGAGAACGCCAAGCGCGCACCGCTGCGTCGTAACGTGACCACCATTGAAGTGGGCAACGCGGCAGCGTTTTTGTCGTCTGACCTGGCCTCTGGCATTACCGGCGAAATTCTGTACGTAGACGCCGGCGCCAACATCTCCGGCATGGGCTCGCTGGAAGACTAAGCCCGCCGTTGAAAAGCACCGCCAAATAACGCAGACTTACCAGCTCACCGGCGGGCGGCCTACCGCCTGCCGGCACCATTCGCGTTAATCTTCAGTCACCGGGGAAGCACAACAAGATGTCGGGCAAGCAACTGGAAAACCTGAACGTAGCCAGTCAGGAACCACTGATCACTCCTGAAGCCCTGAAAAGCGAACTGCCGCTTTCAGACAAGGCTGCGGAAACCGTGGCCAACGGCCGCCAGGCAATTTACGACATCATGGACGGCAAAGACCACCGTCTGTTCATTGTGGTGGGCCCCTGCTCTATCCACGACGTGGACGCCGCTCGCGACTATGCCAACCGACTGAAGAAACTGGCCGATGAAGTAAGCGATACCTTGCTGCTGGTGATGCGGGTTTACTTTGAAAAACCGCGCACCACCGTCGGCTGGAAAGGCCTGATCAACGATCCGCACCTGAACGACACCTTCGATATCGAACAGGGCCTGCACATCGGCCGTCGCCTGCTGCTGGATATCAACGAACTTGGCCTGCCAACCGCAACCGAGGCGCTGGATCCGATTTCACCACAGTACCTGCAAGACACCATTGCCTGGTCTGCCATTGGCGCCCGCACCACGGAGTCCCAGACTCACCGGGAAATGAGTAGTGGCCTGTCTATGGCTATCGGCTTCAAGAACGGAACCGATGGCAGCCTGGATGTTGCTGTCAACGCCATGAAGTCGGTTTCCCATCCCCACAGCTTCCTGGGCATCGACCAGCAAGGCAAAGGCGCGATCATCCGCACCAAGGGTAACAACTACGGACACGTGGTGCTCCGGGGTGGCGGCGGCAAGCCCAACTACGACTCAGTGAATGTTGCCCTGTGTGAACAGGCCCTGGAGAAAGCCGGCCTGCGCAAGTCCATCATGGTGGACTGCAGCCACGCCAACTCCAGCAAAGACCCGGCCATCCAGCCGCTGGTGATGCAGGACGTTACCCACCAGATCCTGGAAGGCAACACCTCTATCCAGAGCCTGATGGTGGAAAGCAACATCAACTGGGGCAACCAGTCTATTCCGGAAAACCTGGCAGACCTGAAGTACGGCGTGTCGGTAACCGATGCCTGTATCGACTGGGAAACCACCGAGAAAGCGATCCGCACCATGCGGGAAAAGCTCAAGGACGTACTGCCCAAGCGAATCGACTGATTCGATTCGCAAGGCATAAAAAAACCGGGTTCATCGAGCCCGGTTTTTTTGTGCCTGATGTTTTAATATGGCTCGGGTTGTACGCCCAGCCAGTCCAGGCGGTTGCGCAGGGTGACCACCTCGCCAATAATCACCAGCGTGGGCGCGGCCACTTCCCGGTTTTCAATGATACCCACGATGGTCTCCAGCGTACCGGTGATGACTTCCTGCTCCGGCGTGGTGCCCTTTGACACCAGTGCAACCGGCATATCCGGCGCCATGCCGTGGGCGATCAGCTCCCGACTGATAATCGGCAGGCCCACCAACCCCATGTAGAACACCAGGGTCTGGCTGGTCTGCACGAAATCGGCCCAGGGCAGATCACAACTGTCGTTCTTCAGGTGGCCGGTAACAAACCGGACCGACTGGGCATAGTCCCGATGGGTCAACGGAATTCCCGCGTAGGCCGAACAACCAGAGGCGGCGGTGATACCCGGCACCACCTGAAACCGCACCCCGGCCTGGGCCAGGGTTTCGATTTCCTCGCCACCACGGCCGAAGATAAACGGGTCGCCCCCCTTTAAACGCACGACCTTGCGCCCTTCACGGGCCAGGTCCACCAGCCGCTGGTTGATCTGATCCTGCGGCAGTGTGTGGTTAGCACGCTGCTTACCGACATGGATCTTCTCGGCCGTTTCCGGAATCAGCGCCATGATTTCCTGAGATACGAGGCGGTCGTACAGTATTACCTCAGCGTTGGTGATCAGCCGCCAGGCCTTCAGGGTCAGCAACTCGGGATCGCCAGGCCCGGCGCCCACCAGCGCAACCTCTCCGGCAGAGTTGTTCGGGTTTTCGGTAATCGGATTCACTCGATACCTGGGTGCGGCAGAGGCCACACCAATCGCTCCTGGCGGTGGAGTCCCTTCTTTGTTCTGGCTCATTGGATTCTGTCCAGGCCTCTCATATACGGCTTCAGCACTTCCGGAACGAGGATGCTGCCGTCTGCCTGCTGGTAGTTTTCCATCACCGCAATCATGGCGCGGCCTACCGCCAGGCCGGAGCCGTTGAGGGTGTGCACCGGTTCCGGCTTGCCGGTTTCCGGGTTACGCCAACGGGCCTGCATACGGCGCGACTGGAAATCACGGGTGTTAGAGCAGGAAGAAATCTCACGGTACTTGCCCTGCCCCGGCAGCCACACCTCAAGGTCAAAGGTCTTGGCGGCCGAGAAGCCCATGTCGCCACCACACAGGGTCATAACCCGGTACGGCAACTCCAGCAGCTGCAGCACCTTCTCCGCATGGCCAGTCAGCTGCTCAAGGGCTGCACCGGAATCTTCCGGGCGCACCACCTGTACAAGCTCTACCTTGTCGAACTGGTGCTGGCGAATCATGCCCCGCACATCACGGCCGTAAGAACCGGCTTCACTACGGAAACAGGGGGTGTGGCAAACCAGCCGCAACGGAAGCTCCGCGTCATCCAGAATGGTGTCAGACACCAGGTTGGTGGCCGGCACCTCTGCGGTGGGGATCAGGTACAACGGGTTATCGCCGACGGTGCGGAACAGGTCCGCCTCGAATTTCGGCAACTGGCCGGTGCCAAACAGGGTGTTGGCATTGACCAGGTACGGCACGTAGGCTTCGGTGTAGCCGTGCTCCTCGGTGTGCAGGTCGAGCATGAACTGGGCCAGGGCCCGGTGCAGGCGGGCCAGCTGGCCGCGCATCACAACAAACCTGGAATGCGCCAGCTGGCTGGCCTTCTCGAAATCCATGCCGTTCAGGCCTTCACCCAGTGCCACGTGGTCTTTCGGCTCGAAGTCGAACTCCCGGGGCGTGCCCCAAAGGCGGGTTTCCACGTTGTCGTCTTCGTTCTTGCCCGGCGGTACGTCTTCGTCCGGCAGGTTGGGAATTCCGGCGAAGAAGGCATTCAGGGATTCCTGGACGGAACGCAATTCGTCTTCCGCTTCGGCCTTCTGGCGCTTCAGGTTGTCCACTTCCTCCAGCAAAGGTTTGATATCCTCGCCAGATGCCTTGGCTTTGCCGATGGACTTGGAACGCTTGTTCTGCTCGCTCTGCAGTGTTTCCGTACGAACCTGGATGGCTCGGCGGCTTTCCTCTAACCGTTCGAAGGTAGCCACATCAAACTCGAAGTTCTTAATGGCCAGCCGGCGGGCGATTTCTTCAGTCTGGGTACGGACACGTTTCGGATCGAGCATGATCTTCCTGAATTTTCCGGTTAACGAATGAAATAGAATATAGCGGCATTATACCTGCCGCAGTGCTGCTGGCCACCTTCTGCCCTGCGCCCGGCACAAATTCAGTAAACCGGGGGTATCAATAGCGCTTTTTCGGGCTCTGGGCATCCAGGGTGTCGAGTCGTTGGCGTTTCTCGGCCAGCCTGATTTCCAGCCCGCGCATCACCGGTTCGTAATAACGGCGCTGGTGGATGGCTTCCGGCAGATAGGATTCACCGGCGGCGAAGGCATCGGGCTCGTCATGGGCGTAACGGTATTCCTCGCCATGGCCCATGCTTTTGAGGAGCTTGGTCGGGGCATTTCGCAGGTGCACCGGCACTTCATAGTCCGGGTCTTTGCGAATATCGGCCATGCACTGGTTGTAGGCCTTGTACACAGCATTGCTCTTGGGCGCCATGGCCAGGTAGGTCACCGCCTGGGCCAGGGCCAGTTCCCCTTCGGGAGAGCCGAGCCTTTCCTGGACGTCCCAGGCCTGCATGGTGATCTGCAGCGCCCGGGGGTCCGCGTTGCCGATATCCTCGCTGGCAATGCGCACCAACCGCCGCGCCACATAGAGTGGATCACAACCGCCATCGAGCATCCGGCACAGCCAGTACAGCGAACCGTCCGGGTTGGAGCCACGTACGGATTTGTGCAGGGCGGAGATCTGGTCGTAGAACACGTCGCCACCCTTATCAAACCGCCGCAGGCTGGTTTGCAGCACCTGTTCCAGGGTGGCGGCGGTAATGCGGCCGGAATCGGGGCCTTCCGGGTCTGCCAGGTCGGCCGCGACTTCCAGGATATTCAGGGCGCGGCGGGCATCGCCACCGGCGGATTCAGCCAGGGTGTCCAGTACGTCTTCGTCAATCAGCAGCCTGCCGCCGAAGCCGGCGTCACTGGTGAGCGCCCGGTGCAGGAGCTGCAGGATGTCATCCCGCTCAAGGTTTTTGAGCACATAAACCCGGGTACGGGATAACAGGGCGCTGTTGAGCTCGAAGGAAGGGTTTTCCGTAGTGGCGCCCACAAAGATGAAAGTGCCGTTCTCGATATGGGGAAGAAACGCGTCCTGCTGGCTTTTGTTGAAGCGGTGTACTTCATCCACAAACAGCAGGGTTTCCCGCCCCTGGGACTGTTTTCGGTTACGGGCCCGCTCCACCACTTCGCGGATTTCTTTCACCCCGCTAAGCACGGCAGACAGGGTTTCATAGGAAAGCTCGCCAACATTGGCCAGCAACCGGGCAAAGGTGGTTTTGCCCACCCCGGGCGGCCCCCACAGGATCATGGAGTGCAACTGGCCCTGTTCTACGGCCCGGCGCAGGGGTTTGCCGGGGCCAACGAGGTGCTTCTGGCCTACGTAGTCATCAAGGGTTGCCGGCCGCATGCGGGCGGCCAGCGGCTGGAAACCGGCTTCAGTCTGAAACAGGCTGTCCTGCATCAGACGCCGTCCCGGATAACATCAACCTCCTCCGGGTATTCCAGCCGGAAGGCGCTGCGCTCAATGTCTTCGTTCAGGCGGATCTCGTCGAAGCTGAGAATGCTCATCTGTGACAACGAATCTTCCATGCGCATTTCCTGTAGCTCGCCATCATAGAAACTCAGGCGCAACGAGGTGAAAAGCGAGTCGGCGCTGCGAGGCTCCAGGGTAAACTCCCGGGTATCTTCCCCGATGCTGCGGCCAGACACCCTGTAGCTTTCATTCAGGTTACCCACCTCGCCACTGAGCAACAGCGCCGGAGTAGTCTGGATACGGTCATCCAGGGTATGAATGGTCACCTGCTCCAGGTCCGGATCGTAAACCTCTACTTTTTCACCATCACTGACAATGAACTGGGACAGCGGCGCTCCGGTTTCCCAGTAGAACAGGCCCGGGCGCTTGGCCTTCAGGTTGCCCCGGGTTTCCTGAACACGGCCGCCGTTGGCATCAACGACAATCTGGATGAAACGGGCCTGGTAGGTTTCATAGCTCCGCAGCATGGCAGACAGCTGTTCCGCGGCTTTCAGGGATTCCTGCTCGCTGTCAGCCAGGGCCGGTGCTGCCGAGCCAAGGGCCGTCACCAACGCGAACCCGGCCAGCAGTGATCTAATCATAGTACCCTTCAAAGCACCTAGCATAGTTGATCTCCTAGTCTCGTGGCGGCGGGGGCGCCAGCACTTCACGTGCGCCATTGTGTCCCGCCGGACTGACCACACCGGAAGCTTCCATGGCATCCACCAGATTGGCGGCCCGGTTGTAGCCGATTTTGAATTTACGCTGCACCGACGAGATCGACACCCGCCGGTTTTCTGTGACAAAGGCCACCGCCTCGTCAAACAGGGCATCCCCTTCGTCTCCACCGCCCCCTTCCGAGAGGGTTGGAACGCCCGGCAGGTTCTCACCCTCGGCGCCATTAAGGACGTCGTCCACGTATTCCGGCTCGCCCCGGGCTTTCCAGGCGCTGACCACCCGATGCACTTCGTCATCGTCTACAAAGGCGCCGTGCACCCGAACCGGCAAACCGGAACCCGGCGGCAGGTACAGCATATCGCCGTGGCCCAGCAGCTGCTCTGCCCCGCCCTGGTCCAGTACTGTGCGTGAGTCGATCTTGGACGACACCTGGAACGAAATCCGGGTCGGGATGTTGGCCTTGATCAGGCCGGTAATCACGTCCACCGACGGCCGCTGGGTGGCCAGGATCAGGTGGATACCGGCCGCCCGTGCTTTCTGGGCAATACGGGCAATCAGCTCTTCCACCTTCTTGCCGACAATCATCATCATGTCAGCGAATTCGTCGATCACCACCACGATAAACGGCAGGGTGTCGAGTTCCGGGCGTTCCTGCTCGTCATTGGCCAGGTATTCGTCCGGTTTCCAGAGCGGGTCCAGCAAGGGTTCGCCTTCGGCGCGGGCGTCCTTCACCTTCTTGTTGTAACCGGCAATGTTACGCACGCCCAGATTCGCCATCAGGCGGTAGCGGCGCTCCATCTCGGCCACACACCAGCGCAATGCGTTGGCGGCTTCTTTCATGTCGGTTACGACCGGCGCCAGCAGGTGGGGAATGCCATCATAGATGCTTAGCTCCAGCATCTTCGGGTCTACCATGATGAAGCGAACTTCTTCCGGAGTAGCCTTCAGCAGCATACTCAACAGCATGGCATTCACACCCACAGACTTACCGGAGCCGGTAGTACCCGCCACCAGCAGGTGAGGCATCTTGGCCAGGTTGGCCACCATGGGGTTACCGCCAATGTCGTTACCCAGAGCCAGGGTCAGCGCAGACGACGATTCGGTAAATACCCGGGCTCCAAGCACCTCGCTCAGGCGCACGATTTCCCGCTCCTCGTTGGGAATCTCGATACCCACTACGGATTTGCCGGGAATCACCTCTACTACCCGTACGCTGAGTACGGCCAGTGAGCGGGCAAGGTCTTTGGCCAGGTTGGAAATCTTGCTCACCTTTACCCCGGCAGCGGGCTTGATCTCGAACCGGGTAATGACCGGCCCGGGGTTTACTTCCACTACTTCCACAGATACCCCGAAATCGGCCAGCTTTTCTTCCAGCAGACGGGACATGTGTTCCAGGGATTCCTCGGAGTAGCCTTTTTCTTTGTGCTCTTCAGCCGGGTCCAGCAGGGAAATAGGCGGAATCGGGCTCTCGATGTCCTCGAGGAGCGACGCCTGCTTGTTGGAAGCTTTCTTATCCGCCGGTTTCTGCTCGTCTTTCTTGAACGGAGAAATCTTCAGGGAGCGGCTGGCTTGCGGAGCCGGTTTGTCAGAGCTTAGAGTCGGCTCGGGCCGGGGCTCTTCGACTTCACGGGAGCTGAAGCTTTCCAGCCGCACCGGTTCAGGGTCTACATTGGCAAGGCCTTCCAGCCCGGGTTCTTTACGGACTTTCGGTGCAGGCGCCTTCTGCTCTTTGTCGGCGACCTTGGCGCGGCGGCGGAACAGACGGTTCCACCAACGCTCGGATTTTGGTTTGGTGCTGTCCGGACCTTCATCAGCCACCTTGTCCCGAATAACCGGCGGCTCGGGTTCCGGCTTTGCGGGCCGTTCGGGTTTCTCGGCTTTGTCACCCGTGCGGGTGAACAGAGCCTTCACGGCCAGCCCGGCTTTCAGGGTTAAGGCCCCCACCTGGTCCATCAGCCGGAACCAGGACAAACCAATGGTGACCGTCAGGGCAAACAGGAAGATCGCAATCAGCAGCAGTGTAGTGGCCGGCAGGTTAAAAAAACGCACCATGGCTTCCGACACCGCCATACCCATCACACCACCGGAGGATTCCCCCAGCCCGAACACCGAATACAGGGACAACAGGCTGGTGGCAGAGAGCAGGATTAGCAGGAAGCCTCCGAAGCGCACCATGAACAACGGCCAGTGCAGATCCAGTGACTGGTTACGCAGGCGAATAAGCATGACCGCATAACCGGCAATCATGGCAGGAAACAGCCAGGAAACATGGCCGAAGAAATCCATCAGCAAGCTGGCCAGCCAGGCGCCGGTGCGCCCTGCGTAGTTCTGTACGCTGGTGTCGTGGCCGATACTGGCCCACCCGGGGTCTGACGGGCTGAAGGTAAACAGGGCCATGGCCAGATAGATGCAAAGCACTATCAGGCCAATGACAGCCCCTTCACGGGCGCCCTGTGCCATCAGGCGGCGAAAGCGTTTCTGTTTTTCCGTCAGCTCGGCTGATACTGCTTTTTTCGCTTTAGCGGATTCCGCCATGAATGCCCAAACCGTCTGTGAGTTTAATCTTTCAGTGCCTGAAAACCTCGATCCAGGTCGGTCTTCAGGTCATCGATGGCTTCTATGCCAACAGACAACCGAATCAGGTTTTCGGTGATGCCTGCCTTGGCCTTGTCCTCCGGCGCCAGCCGTCCGTGAGTGGTGGTTGCCGGATGGGTGATGGTGGTTTTCACATCGCCCAGGTTTGCGGTGATGGAAATCATCCGGGTGGCATCGACAAACCGCCACGCCTGCTCCCGCCCTCCTTTAACCTGGAACGACACCACACCGCCAAAGCCGTCTTGCTGGCGTTTGGCCAGCTCGTGCTGGGGGTGGCTTTCCAGGCCGGCATAGAACACCTTTTCAACCTCCGGCTGCTGTTCCAGCCAACGAGCCAACTCTAACGCATTGGCACAGTGAGCTCGCATACGAATCGGTAAGGTTTCCAGGCCCTTCTGGAACACCCAGGCGTTGAACGGGCTCATGGTGGGGCCGGCAGAGCGGATGAAACCGTAAATTTCGTCCAGGTACTTTGCCGGGCCAACAACCACGCCGCCTACACAACGGCCCTGACCGTCCAGGTACTTGGTGGCCGAATGCACTACCAGGTCTGCGCCGTGTTCCAGCGGGCGCTGCAGCACCGGGGTGCAGAAGCAGTTATCCACCACAAACAGCGCATCGTTGGCGTGGGCCAGTGCCGACAGTGCAGCAAGATCGGCCACATCGCACAAAGGATTCGAGGGGGTTTCGATAAACAGCATGCGGGTTTCCGGCCGCACCGCGGCCTGCCACTGCTCCATATCCGTCAGCGACACAAAGGTGGTTTCCACCCCGAATTTCGCCATGTACTTCTGGAACAGCACGTTGGTGGTGCCGAACACGCCCCGGGAGCAGATCACATGGTCACCGGCTTTCAGCAGCGCCATGCAGGTGCTGAGAATCGCCGCCATGCCAGAGGCGGTGGCCACGGCTTTCTCGCCGCCTTCCATCGCCGCAATCCGGCCTTCGAAGGCCTGCACGGTTGGGTTGGTAAAGCGGGAATAGATGTTACCCGGCTCCTCGCCTCCAAAGCGCGCCGCTGCCTGGGCGGCACTGCCGTAGACAAAGCTGGATGTCGGGAAAATCGCATCACTGTGTTCCAGCTGCCCGGTACGGATCTGCCCTGCCCTGACCGCCAGGGTGTCCACAGACATACCGTCCAGATCCGATTCCGGAATCCAGAGCTGTTCTTCGCGGCCGTAAGTCATCGGGTTCTCCTGGTGCTGGCGTCAGTCTTCATCATTGTGCAGGTCGATAATACCGTTATCTTCGTCCATCACCTGGCCACCGGAACGCTTGGTGTCGTTGCGCTGGTCTTCCAGGCGCGCCAGGTAGGCGGAATCGACATCACCGGTCACATATTCGCCGGTAAATACCGAACATTCCCAGCCATCGATGTCATCGTTAACGTCGTCCACACAGGCCACCAGGTCTTCAAGATCCTGGTACACCAGCCAGTCGGCACCAATCAGGTCGCGGACTTCCTCAACCGTGCGGTCGTGGGCAATCAGTTCATTGGCAGACGGCATGTCGATGCCGTACACGTTCGGGTATCGAACAGGGGGCGCGGCCGAGGCAAAGTAAACGTTACGGGCGCCGGCATCCCGGGCCATCTGCACGATTTCCTTACAGGTGGTGCCGCGAACAATGGAATCGTCCACCAGCATCACGTTCTTGCCGCGGAATTCCAGGTCAATCGGGTTCAGCTTCTGACGCACAGACTTCTTGCGCATCTTCTGGCCCGGCATAATAAAGGTCCGGCCGATGTAACGGTTCTTGATGAAGCCTTCCCGGTATTTCACGCCCAGCTGGTAAGCCATCTGCATGGCGGAGGTACGGCTGGTGTCGGGAATCGGAATCACCACGTCGATGTCGTGCTCCGGTCGCTCACGCAACACTTTATCGGCCAGCACTTCACCCATGCGCAGGCGGGCCTTGTACACAGACACGCGGTCCATGATGGAATCCGGGCGGGCAAAGTAAACGTGCTCGAAAATACAGGGAAAGAGCTTGGGGGCCTCGGCGCACTGCTCGCTGTAGAGGGTGCCGTCGGTTTCAATATAAACCGCCTCGCCCGGTGCAATATCGCGCACCATGGTGAAGCCGGCCGCGTTCAGCGCCACGCTTTCAGAGGCAATCATGTATTCCTTCTGGCCGTCTTCGTTCTCGCGCACGCCGTAGCAGGCCGGGCGGATACCGTTGGGATCGCGGAATCCGACAATACCGTAGCCGGTGATCATGGCGATGACGGCATAGGCGCCGCGACAACGCTTGTGCACGGCCCGCACCGCCGAGAAGATCTCATCCTTGGTGGGGTTCAGCTTGCCCTGCTTCTGCAGTTCGTGGGCGAACACGTTCAGCAGGACTTCGGAGTCTGAATTGGTGTTGATATGGCGCAGGTCGGTACGGAACAGGTCCTCGGCAAGGTCGTCGGCGTTGGTGAGGTTGCCGTTATGGGCCAGGGTAATCCCGTAGGGGCTGTTCACGTAGAACGGCTGGGCTTCCGCCGAGCTTGAGCTGCCGGCAGTCGGATAACGAACATGGCCGATGCCCACGTTACCCGCCAGGCGGCGCATGTGCCGGGTGTGGAATACATCCCGAACCAGCCCGTTGTCCTTGCGCAGGTAAAACCGGTTGTCCTGGAAGGTCACAATTCCCGCCGCATCCTGGCCACGGTGCTGAAGAACGGTCAGCGCATCGTAAAGCAGCTGATTAACGTTGGAAGTACTGACAATACCGACAATGCCACACATGGCTGGGCAACTCTCCGAGTGTTAGAACTGAATGTTATCGGGATGCAGACGCGGGTTGCACGTCTTCGATTTCGTTAAAAGGGACAGGTTGTTCCTGCGCTTTGTCTGCCGGCCCGAGAAAACGGGCAAATTCATCCCCCAGTGTCCGGCGAGACCAGTCTTCCACGACGGCAAGCCGGTCAATCATCACTGAGGTTTTCCACCAGGTATCCTCTGCCAGCGGCGTGTATCGGGTAAATGCGATGGCGACGATAACCACCACCACGCCCCTCAGCAGGCCAAACCCCATGCCCAGGACCCGGTCTGTCGCGGACAAACCGGTGGCCCGGACCAGGTGGCCAATCATGTTATTGATGATCGCACCGATAATCAGGGTGCCGAAAAAGAGAATCGCGAACGCAGCGATCAGCCGTACTAACGGTGTTTCAACCGAAGATTCCAGCAGCGATTGCATCTGGGGGTGAAAGGTTCGGGCGATGATGAACGCGCCAATCCAGGTTACCAGCGACAGGGCTTCTTTGACGAAGCCACGCTTGAGACTGATAACCGTGGAAACTGTAATGAGGGCAATGATGACCCAGTCAATCCAGATCAGCGTTTCCATGAGCATCCCGGTGCAGAAAAGGAAACGCGAATTCTATCAGGAAACCGCACCGCACCAAACTGCCGAGTGCCTAAAACAGCGGTTGATTTGCGGCTCCGGCGGATTATTTGCCGCCAGTGGTCACCAGACTGTTCAGATTAAATTCCTTGTCGAGAATAGCCTTTGCTTTCCTGGCTTCCGCTTCGCTCACGAAGGGGCCGCTGAACACGCGGGTCAGTTCGGTGTCACCACGGGTTACTTGCTGCAGGTGCGCGCCGTATTGCATCTCGATCACCTTGTCCCGCAGGCGCCGGGCATTATCGGCGTTGCCGAAGCTGCCAAGCTGAACAATCCAGGCTCCCTCAAGGGTTTTGGAGAACTCCTTGGGTTGCTCGGGCTCACTCGCACTGGCCACCGGTTCGGTTGCCTGCTGCGGCTCTGGCGCTTGCTGTGGTTCTGCCTGCGGAGCTGTTTGCGCAGGAGCTGCTTCCGCAGTTGTTTGAGAAGCTGGCTCTTCAACTGTTTCCGCCACCGCGGTATCGGCCCCTGCAGGCTCTTCAACCATTCGGTAACCGACGCTCGAACCGCTTGCTTCAGGCTCTTCGAAATTCCCGGCGTCCGGCTGGGCCGGCATATCCACTTCCGGGAACGGCGGCTCTTCAGGGATGGTGATCGGTGTGGACTGACGTTCCGAGTGCGGCTCATCAAAAATCATCGGGACAAAAATAACCGCCAGTGAAATCAGTACCAGCGCGCCGATTATCCGTTGCTTCAATCCATCCACCGTTGACGGCTCCCGTTCATTATCCGTTCACCACGATACTAACCGCCACCTGCGCCAAGTCCAAGCCCACCGCACGGGAATGGACAAAGTTTAAGAACCGGCACCCGCCAACTTTGCCCGGGCCTCGGCAACAGTATAGAAAGAACCGAACACCACGATACAGTCATCCGGACGGGCATTGGCGATAGCCGCATCCAACGCCTGACTGACCGAGCCATACCCCTCACCATCGGTGATGCCACAAGCGCGCGCATGGGAAACCAGCTGGTCAACGGCGAGGCCACGGGGAACGTCCAGCCCGGCGAAATACCACTGGTCGACCACAGATTTCATGGCCGTCATCACGCCTTCTACGTCTTTATCTGCCAGTGCCGCATAGACCGCATGCACCTTTGAGCCTTTACGGCGACCAGCCGAGACCTGCCCGGAAAGCCAGCGCGCCGCGTGGGGATTATGGCCAACGTCTGCGCGCACAAACGGACTTCTAGCGAGCAGCTCGAATCTCCCGGGAACACTAACCGTTCGGGCAATATCACCCAGCGATGACGGCGCCACATCTGGCAGCAACTTACGAGCCAGCACAACCGCTGCGGCAACACTTTGTACCGGCAGGGGGCCGGCCGGAAGCTTGATGTGATCTCCCGCTACTGTCAGTTCAACGGTATTGGTATCACCATTGGCTGGTGCCAGCTGGTAATCCCTTCCGGTTACCTGAAGGTTCACTTTCTGCGCGGCCGCTTGCTGAAGAACCGAAGCCGGCGGCTCCGGGTCCGCACACACGGCAAAGATACCGGGCCGCAGAATGCCGGCCTTCTCAAAGCCGATCACTTCACGGTTATCGCCCAGAAAGCCGATGTGGTCGATATCAATGGAGGTAATGACTGCGAAATCAGCATCCAGCACGTTCACGGCATCCAGCCTGCCGCCCAGGCCAACCTCGAGTATCCAGTCTTCCACGCCGGCATCGGCAAATGCAACAAACGCAGCCAGGGTGCCAAACTCGAAATAGGTCAGCGACACCTTGCCCCGTGCCTTTTCCACTTTCTCGAAGGCGCTCACCAGTACAGGGTCTGGAATATCCGTGCCATTCAGGCGAACCCGCTCGTTGTAATCCTGCAGGTGCGGAGAGGTATAAGCCCCGGTGGTACGGCCCGCTGCCAGCAAAAGCTTTTCCACGGTCGCAACTGTGGTGCCCTTGCCATTGGTACCCGCCACGGTAATGATCCGGGCATTGGGCTTGCGCGGGAACAGGCGGCGAAGAACCACCAGAACGCGATCCAGGCCAAGGTCGATTTCGGTAGGATGGATGGCTTCGAGCCAGTTCAGCCAGTCCTGAACGGAAGCCCCGGCGCCGGGGCTGGATGCCGGCGCCGGAGAGGGATCAGTGCCCGGAGGGTTCATCTGTATCGGGTTTCTCGGTAATTTCGAATTCGATCGGAGCCTCGGTCCCCGGCTTCTCACCGCCGGTGAACTTGGCCAGCAGGTGGGCAATACGCTCACGCATGTTATGACGATGCAGGATCATGTCGATGGCACCGTGCTCCAGCAGGAATTCGCTGCGCTGGAAGCCTTCCGGCAGTTTCTCGCGCACTGTCTGCTCGATAACCCGCGGGCCGGCAAAGCCGATCAGTGCGTAGGGCTCGGCAATGTTCAGATCGCCCAGCATGGCCAGGCTGGCAGACACACCACCGAAGACCGGGTCTGTGAGCACGGAAATGTAGGGGATGCCCTCTTCCTTCATGCGCTCGAGGACCGCAGCGGTTTTCGCCATCTGCATCAGCGACAGGATCGCTTCCTGCATACGGGCACCACCACTGGCAGAGAAGCACACCAGGGGAATACGGTGCTCCAGGGCCACATTGGCAGCCTGGACGAACTTCTCACCCACCACCTGGCCCATGGAACCGCCCAGGAAATTGAATTCAAAGGCGCAGGCAACCAGCGGAACACCCATGGTCGTGCCTTTGAAGGCCACCAGTGCGTCTTTCTCGCCCGTGGCTTTCTGGGCTGCCGACAGGCGGTCCTTGTAGCGCTTGGTATCCTTGAACTTCAGGCGATCGGAGGGCTCCAGGTCTGCCGCGATTTCCTCACGGCCATCTTTGTCCAGGAAGATATCCAGCCGACGGCGGGCGCTCACCCGCATGTGGTGGTTACACTTCGGGCAAACATCGAGATTCTTCTCGAGCTCCGGCTTGTACAGGAAGGCACCGCACTTGGGGCACTTCTTCCACAAACCTTCCGGCACGCCGGTACGCTGCCGTGATTCCGAGCGAATCTTGCTCGGCATGATCTTTTCCAGCCAGTTACTCATGCTTTCATCCTGTCCTTTGATGCCTGGACGCCGTTAACTCAGGAGAGACTGTCCAGAGCCTCGCGCATCGGGTGCAACAGATCGGTCAGAGCCTTGCGAAGACCTTCCGGATCTGTCTGGTGTCGGGCTATTGTATCCACCAGCACGCTGCCAACAATTACACCATCGGATACTCTGCCTACTGCGGCGGCAGTTTCGGCATCGCGGATTCCAAAGCCGACACCTACCGGCAGAGCGGTCAGCTCGTGCACATGGGCCACTTTCCGGGCCACTTCGTCGACGTCGATGCTGGCAGAGCCGGTCACACCCTTGATAGAAACATAGTACACATAGCCGGAAGAGTGCTCACTGATTGCCCGGATCCGCTCATCGGTAGTGGTCGGCGCCAGCAGGAAGATCGGATCGAGCTTACGCTCGGCAAACAACGGCGCTACCTGGTCCGCCTCTTCCGGCGGCAGATCTACCGTCAACACGCCGTCAAGGCCGGCGTCGGCAGCAGCATCGGCGAAGGCCTCATAGCCCATGGCTTCCATGGGGTTGAGGTAACCCATCAGGACCACGGGCGTGTCGTTATCGGTTTTGCGGAACTCCTTCACCATGCCGATCACCTGGCGCAGCGAGGTGTTGGACTTGAGCGCCCGCTCACAGGCCAGCTGGATAACCGGGCCGTCTGCCATCGGGTCAGAGAACGGCACGCCCAGCTCGATGATATCGGCACCCGCCGCCACAAGTGTGTGCATCAGGCCCACGGTCTGATCCGGGTGCGGATCACCGGCCGTGATGTAGGGGATCAGGGCCTTCCGGCCCTGCTCTTTCAGTGATTTCAGTACACCTTCAATTCGGCTCATGCCTGCTCCTGATACCTTCAGATCTCGATGCCATCCAATTGGGCAATGGTGTGAATATCTTTGTCGCCACGACCGGAGACATTGATGACCAGCATTTGGTCTTTATCCATGGTGGCAGCCAGCTTGAGGGCGTAGGCCACAGCATGGGAGGACTCCAGTGCGGGCATGATACCTTCAATCCGGGTGAGCTTACGGAAACCGTCCAGCGCTTCTTCGTCGGTGACCGAAACATAGTGGGCGCGGCCGATATCTTTCAACCAGGCGTGCTCGGGCCCTACACCCGGGTAATCCAGGCCTGCGCTGACCGAATGGGTACCGGCAATCTGGCCATTTTCGTCTTCCATCAGGTACGTACGATTACCGTGCAGTACGCCCGGGCGGCCGGCACACAGGGGTGCGGCATGCTGGCCGGTTTCAATACCCAGGCCACCGGCTTCCACGCCGTAAAGCTCAACAGATTCGTCGGTCAGGAACGGGTAGAACATTCCGATTGCGTTGGAACCCCCACCCACGCAGGCTACCAGGGCATCCGGCAGTTTGCCGGTTTTCTCCAGCGACTGGCGCCGGGTTTCACGGCCGATTACAGACTGGAAATCGCGCACCAGCAACGGGTACGGATGCGGGCCAGCCACGGTGCCGATGATGTAGAACGTCTCATCGACGTTCGCTACCCAGTCACGCATGGCATCGTTCATGGCGTCTTTCAGGGTTTTGGTACCACTCTCAACGGCATGCACCGTGGCACCCAGCAGTTTCATCCGGTACACGTTAAGGGACTGGCGCTTGACGTCTTCAGAGCCCATAAACACGTGGCATTCGAGACCCAGACGGGCACACACGGTAGCCGTGGCCACACCATGCTGGCCGGCCCCGGTTTCCGCAATAATGCGTTTCTTGCCCAGGAAGCTGGCCAGCAACGCCTGGCCGATGGTGTTGTTCACCTTGTGGGCGCCGGTGTGGTTCAGGTCTTCCCGTTTCAGCCAGATCTGGGCACCACCGGTTTCCCGGGTCAGGCGCTCGGCAAAGTAAAGAGGGCTTGGGCGGCCTACATAATCAGCGAGATCCTTGTCGAACGCAGCCTGAAACTCAGGGTCGTCTTTCAGGCGCAGATACTCCCGCTCGAGCGTCATCAGGGAGTCCATCAGGGTTTCCGATACAAACCGGCCACCAAAGGCACCGAAGTGGCCTTTCGCATCGGGAAGCGCTTTGAGCATTTCTTCAGTCAGTTTTACAGACACGGTGAACCTCTTTAATGAATTCGGATAGTTTGGTGGCGTCTTTCCTGCCTTTACTCTGCTCTACCCCACCACTCACATCGACAGCCCAGGGCCGTACCTGCTCGATAGCGCTGGCTACGTTAGCAGATGACAAACCACCGGCCAATATCAGGGGCAGCGGCCGTTGTTCCGGAATCAGCTGCCAGTTGAAGGAATGACCTGTACCGCCGTAACGGTCCGGATCCCAGGCATCCACCAGCAGACCACAGGCATTCTGGTAGTCCACGAAGGCCTGTTCGATCTGGCCGGCTTCCTGAACCCGGATCGCTTTAATCCAGCGCCGCCCGAAAGAGGCGCAGAATTCCGGCGTTTCGTCGCCGTGAAACTGCAACAAGTCCAGCGGCACCTGTTCAAGCACCTGCTTGACCAGGGTAGGATCGGGATTAACAAATAATCCCGTCAGCGTAACAAAGGCCGGAACCCTGACCGCAAGCTGCCTGGCCTGCTCCAGGGACACTGCCCGGGGGCTTTTGTCGAAAAACACCAGGCCAATGGCATCTGCACCGGCGCGAATGGCCGCTTCCACATCCTCTGGCCGGGTCAGGCCGCAGATCTTAACGCGGGTTGTCATGATTCCGTTACCGGCTGTTTCGGGTGAGTATGGCTTGGCGGAATAGGCTGGTTCGCCTCGGCTGAAAACCAGGGACTGGCGAAACCGGGCCCGCACAGGGCTTTCGGAATACCATACCCGTCAGGATACCCCACATCCACCAGGTAAAGCCCGTGTGGAGGTGCAGTGACCCCGGCAAGCTTGCGATCCCTTGCCTCAAGCACGTCGCCAACCCAGTCCACCGATTCCTTTCCTGTGCCCACATCCATCAGGGCACCGGCTATATTACGAACCATATGGTGCAAAAACGCATTGGCCTGCACATCAATTACGACATAACTGCCACTTCGGGTTACCGAAATCCGCTCCATGTAACGAACCGGTGTCCGGGACTGGCAGCCGGCGGCCCGGAATGAGGTGAAATCGTGCTCGCCGATAAGCGCCTGCGCAGCCTGGTGCATTCTGTGTTCGTCCAGCGGGCGAAAGTTCCAGCTCACCTGCCCTCGCTGGATTCCCGGCCTGACCGCGTGGTTGTAAATGATATACCGATAGCGGCGGTAAACCGCAGAAAAACGGGCATGAAAGTCGTCGACCCCGTTGCCGGCCCAGTGCACGGCAATGTCGTCAGGCAAGGCAGTGTTCATACCCATCACCCAGGACCGGAGGTTTCGTACCGAGGGAGTATCAAAATGGGCAATCTGAAAACTGGCATGCACCCCGGCATCGGTCCGGCCGGCACACACCAGGTCCACCGGATGATCGGCCACCTTTGCCACAGCCTTTTCCAGTTCGGCCTGCACTGATCGCACGCCGCTTTTCTGGAACTGCCAGCCGTGGAAGCGCCGGCCGTCGTATTCAAAGGCAATGGCAACACGGCCGCTACCGATGGCGTTGTCTGTGGTCAGTGGTTGTGGAGTCAGGAACAAGGGTCAGCCCGGAATGATGTCTTCTGAAAAACAAAGCGCCGGCACTAAGGCCGGCGCTGTTGCCACGATGGAACTGATTATAACGGATCAGGAAAGATTTTTAAGGAGCTCCTGCGCCTCGGCTTTCTGATCATCGTTACCTTCCAGCGCAACTTCCTCCAGGATGTCACGGGCACCGTCGCTGTCACCCATCTCGATGTAGGCACGGGCCAGGTCGAGCTTGGTGGCAGCCTCATCGGTGCCGGCCAGGAAATCGAAGTCGTCGTCTTCAAGATCGCTTTCGTCGATATCCAGTCCGGTAGCGGGAGTGACCGCCTCAGCCTCGGGTTCAGGCTCAACAACCGGCACGTCGCCAAGAGGATCTTCTTCGGTCTCCAGTTCCTGCAGGGCATCTTCAAGGCCCAGTTCTTCGTCGACCTCCGGGCTCTCGCTGTCTTCGGAGAATTCTTCCATCAGGGCCAGGTCTTCGTCGGAAACGTCCAGCTCCAGCTCATCAAGGGAAGAATCTTCAAGGTCCAGCTCTTCCAGGGAGCCTTCTTCTCCGGATACTTTCTCGAGCTCGGCGTCCAGCTCGTCCAGGAACGACTCATCCAGAGATTCACCCTCAAGGCCCAGTTCGGGCTCGTCCTCAGCAGGCTGTTCGCTTGCAGCTTCCTCGGTGGCAGGATTTTCCAGACTACCCAACTCATCCGGCTGCTCGGCTTCGACCAGCTCTTCCAGTTCACCCAGTTCCAGGCTCAGATCTTCATCATCCGCCTTTTCCGGCTGCCCGGCGTCCAGCTGGTCCAGGCCGGTATCTTCGCCTTCCAGTTCAAAGTCAGAGAGATCGAATTCAACGGAGTAATCGTCTGCGTCTGTTTCCACGGCGCTGTCAGATTCCAGCTCACCAAACTCGTTTTCCTTGACTTCATCGGCAGCGGCTTCAAATTCATCGGCCTTGAGCTCATCCGACAGCGACCAGTCCATTTCTGACTCCTGCTCCGGCACCTCGAAGGATTGGGCCTGCTCCGGCTCGTCATCCGACATACTGAAGGAATCGGAACGCAGCTGGGATTCCAGGTCGTCAATGCTGGGCATCGACTCCACTTCATCCATGCGGCTGCGAATCTCTTCCGCTTCTTGCAGGGCGGCCTCATCTTCCAGGGCGGCTACTTCACCATACTGCCTTTCGAAGGCGTCACGGTCCTGGTTGTCTGCATAGACAGACAACAGCTTCAGGCGCAGGTCTGCCCGGCTAGGCTCACGGGAAATCGCGGTTTCCAGAACCTCGATGGCCTGGTCGTTACGACCGTAGGCCATATAGGTCTCGGCTTCAGCCAACACGTCGGAGGTTTCGTCCTGACTGGCAGCGGCCGCGGCCGTTCCCAGATCTACCGAATCCTCTGCAGCATCGTCTTCACCGCGATTGAACTCATCGTAGAAATCCTGCTCGCGCTTGGCGTTCTTGCGAGCAATCAGGAGCAACAACAGGAGCAGCAGAATCAGGCCACCACCCAGCGCAATCTGGTACATCGGATTGCCCAGAATGGTGTCCATGAACTGGCCGAAGAAGCCTTTTTCTTTGGCAGGTGAGGTCTGCGACGGCTGGGTCTGGCGCTTGGGCTCTTCGTGGGCCGGGGCGGCAGCCGCGACAGGGGTATCCGTTTCAACAGGTTCTGCAACTTCAGCAGAACCGGCGTCAGCAGAGCCTGTGCCTGCCTGCGGAGCGGCATCGGTGGCCGAAACCCCGGCGCCTTCACCGGCTTCCGCAGCACTCTCTTCACCGGCATCAACCAAGGCTTCTGCTTCAGCAGGTTCCGCCCCGGCTTCAGCCATACCGGCCACGGTGTCAGTACTTTCACCGCCGGCTGTAGCGGCGCTTTCTACAGCCTCTTCAGCTTCCTCTGCCTGTCCGCCTGCACCGGCTTCACCTTCCGTTGCCGAAGTGTCTTCCCCGGTCAGTTGCTGAAGCTCTGCCAGCTGGCTGTTCTTCAACTCGAGCAGGCGTTGCAGAGTCTGAACCTGTTCCTGCATATCCTGCAGGCGGCTGGAAAGCTCTTCGTTTTCACGGCGGGTCGCATCAAGCTCTTCCATGGCAACGGCATTACCGGCGTCTGCACCGCCCGCCTGATCGCCATCACCTCCGGCAGAGCCACTCTCCTCATCTGAACGCGGAGACGCTTCTTCTTCGGCTACCAGCAGCTTCAGTTCATCGGTGCCGGCAGTGCCAGCGGCCTGGGCCGGAGTTGTTTCGGCCTGGGCGGTGCGGGTTGCATCTAGAGGGCGTGGAGACTGGAATTCCTCGTTCTGTCGGGCAACAACACGGTCGGCCTCGGCCCGGGTGCGGCTCTGGATCTGGTCCAGGGTTGGAGCACGAAGCACCTGGCCGCGCTTGAGCTTGTTGATATTGCCATCGATAAACGCATCCGGATTGAGATCCTGGATAGCGAGCATCACCTGCTGCATAGACACAGAACCATCCGGCCGCATGCGCTGGGCAATGGTCCAGAGAGTGTCTGATGGCCCGGTCGGGCCGAAGGTTTCAGCCTGGTAGCGCCGGACCGGCGCTCGCTGGGCCTCCGCCTGGCGACGAACGGATTCCGCACTCCGGGTAGTGGTTTGGCGCGCCGGCGCAGAAGTTGCTGACGCCAAAGGCGCGCTCACTTGCTCCCGCACACCGGACTCTTCAGCATAGACCGGTGGATCAACCAGAACGGCATATTCCCGCATCAGCCGGCCACTGGGCCAGGTCAGTTCCAGCAGGAAATTCAGGTATGGTTCCCGCACCGGTTCACGGGACGACACGTTGATGGCCAGGTTGCCATCGGAGCCCGTTACCACCTCGAACTTCAGCTTACTCAGAAACTGGTTCCGCTCCAGGCCTACCCGCTGATAAGCAGCCTCCGGTGCCACATTGACGAATACATCACCCGGATCCACACCCGCACTCTGCCTGAGTGAGATTTCTGCGTCCAGGGGCTCATTCAGCCAGGACTGCAGTTCGATTTCACCGAGTCCCAGGGCCTGTGCCATGCCGGAGCCAAGCCCTCCCGCCAGCGCCAGGGCAACCGCAAGCTTGCGTACCTTCATGCTTTTTCCTTTCCAGTCTCCGTTATTCGTTACTGCTGACTTTCAACAGAATCGGACGAGGTTGGATGACGTTTCGTCTTGTTATTTCTCGTTTTTATATCGTAAGTCTAACTATGGTGGGAAAAGTATTGATGATAAGTCCCCTTTTATCAATCAATCAGCTGCAATCCTTGCACTGATTCCTGACCTGTCAGGCGGAACTCCTTACTGCCCTTGAAAATAACAGGGGCGGACGCTGAAATCAGCCTCCGCCCCAGACCGGTTTGCTAAAAACCGGACACAGTTGGCATTAATTGCCCCTGCGTAACATTTCTTAACGCTCTTGCAGAATCCGCAGCATGCGGCGCAGCGGTTCAGCGGCACCCCAAAGCAGCTGGTCACCCACGGTGAACGCTGAAATGTATTCCGGCCCCATGGCCAGTTTCCGGATGCGCCCAATGGGAATACCCAGGGTACCGGTCACCTTGGTCGGGGTCAGTTCCTGCATGGTGGCGTCACGATCGTTCGGGATCACCTTCACCCAGTCGTTGCCCTTGGCGAGGATGCCTTCGATCTCAGCAACCGAAAGATCCTTCTTGAGCTTGATGGTCAGAGCCTGACTGTGAGAACGCATAGCGCCAATACGCACGCAGATACCATCAATGGGGATCGGGTTGCCGGAGCGGCCCAGAATCTTGTTGGTCTCCACACCCGCTTTCCACTCTTCCTTGCTCATGCCGTTATCGAGCTGCTTGTCGATAAATGGAATCAGGCTGCCAGCCAGCGGAACACCAAAGTGCTCTGTGGGGAAATCACCGGAACGCATGGTGTCGGTCACCTTGCGGTCGATTTCCAGGATGGCGGATGACGGATCGGCCAGTTCAGATTTCACGCTTTCGTTCAGCGCACCCATCTGGTTCAGCAATTCACGCATGTTCTGGGCACCAGAGCCGGATGCCGCCTGGTATGTCATCGGAGAAACCCACTCGATCAGGTCCTGCTCCAGCAGGCCACCCAGGGCCAGCATCATCAGGCTCACGGTGCAGTTACCGCCGATATAGTCCTTTACGCCCTTATCCAGGGCCGCATCAATCACGTTACGGTTAACCGGGTCCAGCACGATCACGGAATGATCCGCCATCCGCAGGGTAGATGCGGCATCAATCCAGTAGCCGTCCCAGCCGGCATCACGCAGCTTCTGGTAAACCTCGGTGGTGTAATCGCCGCCCTGACAGGTCACGATCACATCCATGCCTTTCAGGGTGTCGATATCAAAGGCGTCCTGCAGAGGAGGTACACCTTCCTTGCCTACGTCCGGGGCCGGCTTCCCTGCCTGGGAAGTGGTGAAAAACACCGGATCGATATCGGCAAAATCGTTTTCTTCACGCATGCGCTGCATGAGGACTGAGCCTACCATGCCACGCCAACCTACAAGTCCAACTCGCTTCATGTGCGACCTTTGAACCTCACATTATGCCCGCCCATTACCGTTATCGCTGGCAGGGACAGGATGGATGATCCCGCAGCGGCAGCATCGCGCCGCTGTCGGGTCTCGGTTTGCCGGATCAAGCCTGGCTTAAAGTGCGTTCAGAACCGCCTCACCCATTTCGCGGGTGGAGACCTTCTTGCCGCCATCAGACATGATGTCTGCGGTACGCAGGCCCTGATCCAGCACCTTGCTGACCGCCGCTTCAATCGCCGCTGCGGCCTCTTCCTCATTCAGGCTGTAACGCAGCATCATGGCTGCACTGATGATGGTGGCCAGCGGATTGGCAATGCCCTTGCCGGCGATATCCGGTGCCGAACCGTGGCAAGGCTCGTACATGCCCTGCTTTTCAGAGTTCAGCGACGCAGACGGCAACATGCCGATAGAGCCGGTGAGCATAGCCGCTTCGTCAGAAAGAATATCACCAAACATGTTACCAGTCACAATCACATCGAACTGCTTGGGCGCCCGAACCAGCTGCATCGCGGCGTTGTCCACATACATGTGGGACAACTCCACGTCTGGATATTCCCGTTTGAGGTCTTCCATGATTTCGCGCCACAGCACGGTGACTTCCAGCACGTTAGCCTTGTCAACAGAACACAGCTTCTTACCGCGCTGCTGGGCTGCCTCGAAGGCAACCCGGCCAATCCGGCGAATCTCGGATTCGGTATATTGATAGGTGTTGTAACCCTGGCGCTCACCGTTCTCCAGCTCACGCACACCGCGGGGCTGGCCGAAATAGATACCGCCGGTCAGCTCGCGCACGATCAGGATATCCAGCCCGGAAACCACTTCCGGCTTCAGGGAAGACGCAGACGCCAGCTGCGGGTACAGAATGGCCGGGCGCAGGTTGGCAAACAGCTGCAGGTTGGAGCGCAAGCCCAGCAGGCCCTTCTCCGGGCGCTTGGCCATCGGCAGGCTGTCCCACTTCGGACCGCCTACGGCGCCCAGCAGGATCGCGTCCGCTTTACGAGCCTTCTCCAGAGTTTCGTCAGGCAGCGGGGTATCGGTTTCATCAATTGCCGCACCGCCAACCAGGGCCGATTCAAAACTCAGGCCCAGGCCGAACTGATCATTCACCTTGTGCAGAACCTTTTCTGCCTCGGCAACAATTTCCGGACCAATGCCGTCACCCGGCAGAAGCAATACATTACGGGACATATCCAAATCCTTGTTAATCAGTTTCCAGCGTTAAACAGCCAGGGAGCCGTCTTGCGGCGAGCCTCTTCGTAGGCGCGAATGGTATCGGCATCTTCCAGCGTTACACCAATGTCGTCCAGACCATTCAGCAAACAATGGCGACGGAAGTCATCCACATCAAAACCGAACGACTCGCCAGACGGCGTGGTCACGGTCCTGGCTTCCAGGTCAACGGTCAGCTGGTAGCCTTCGTTCGCTTCGGTTTCCCTGAACAGCTTGTCGACCACTTCTTCTTCCAGAACAATGGGTAACAAGCCATTCTTAAAGCAGTTGTTGTAGAAGATATCGGCAAAGCTCGGCGCAATAATCACCCGGAACCCGAAATCATCCAGCGCCCAGGGCGCGTGTTCGCGGCTGGAGCCACAACCGAAGTTAGCCCGGGCCAGCAGCACACTGGCGTTTTTGTAACGGTCCTGGTTCAGCACGAAATCCGGGTTCAGGGGCCGGTTGGAGCAATCCTGGTCCGGCTTGCCCTCGTCCAGGTAACGCAGTTCATCAAACAGGTTCGGGCCAAAGCCCGTGCGCTTGATGGACTTCAGAAACTGCTTGGGAATGATCATGTCCGTGTCCACATTGGAACGGTCCATGGGGGCGACAATGCCCTGGTGTTGCGTAAATGCGCGCATGGTCTCTCTCCTGTGGCTCAGTGCATCAATTCACGGACATCAACGAAATGGCCGGTTACCGCCGCAGCGGCCGCCATGGCGGGACTCACCAGGTGGGTACGCCCACCAAAGCCCTGACGACCTTCGAAGTTCCGGTTGGAGGTAGACGCACAATGCTCGCCCTGCCCCAGCTTGTCGGAGTTCATGGCCAGACACATGGAGCAGCCCGGATCACGCCATTCCAGACCTGCCTCGATAAAGATCTTGTCCAGGCCTTCCTGCTCCGCCTGAGCTTTCACCAGGCCGGAACCCGGAACCACCATGGCCTGCTTCAGGCTGGCGGCCACCTTGCGGCCTTTTACCACCGCAGCCGCTTCGCGCAAGTCTTCAATGCGGCTGTTGGTGCAGGAACCGATAAACACCCGGTCCAGCTGGATATCGGTAATCTTCTGATTCGGTTGAAGCCCCATGTACTTCAACGCGCGGACGATCCCCTCGCGCTTGATGGGATCCTCTTCCTTCGCCGGGTCCGGCACCGCGCCTTCAACACCAACCACCATCTCCGGAGACGTGCCCCAGCTCACCTGCGGCTGGATAGCCGTGCCGTCGAGCTCAACCACCTTGTCGAAAACCGCGTCGTCGTCGCTGTGCAGGGTACGCCAGTATTCAACGGCCTTGTCCCAGGTCTCGCCTTTGGGCGAGAACGGGCGGCCTTTCACATACTCGATGGTGGTGTCATCCACCGCCACCATACCCACACGGGCACCGCCCTCGATGGCCATGTTGCAGATGGTCATACGGCCTTCCATACTCAAACCACGGATCGCCTCACCACCAAACTCGATGGCGTAACCGGTACCGCCAGCGGTGCCGATCTTACCAATGATGGCCAGAACCACATCCTTGCCGGTCACACCCGCGCCAAGTTTGCCGTTCACCCTCACCAGCATGTTCTTCATCTTCTTCTGAACCAGGCACTGGGTGGCCAGAACATGCTCAACTTCAGAGGTACCGATACCGTGGGCCAGGCAACCAAAGGCACCATGGGTGGAGGTATGGGAATCACCACACACGATACTCATGCCCGGCAAGGTCGCACCCTGCTCCGGCCCGATCACGTGTACGATGCCCTGGCGCTGATCCTTGATCTTGAATTCCAGGATCCCGAATTCGTCGCAGTTCTTGTCCAGGGTTTCCACCTGGGTGCGGGAAACTGGGTCCACAATGCCGTCGATGCCCCGGTCACGATCGGTGGTCGGCACGTTGTGGTCCGGTGTCGCGATGTTGGCATCAATCCGCCAGGGCTTGCGACCCGCAATCCGAAGGCCTTCGAATGCCTGCGGTGAGGTTACTTCGTGAAGCAACTGACGGTCGATGTAAATCAACGCGGAGCCGTCGTCCCGCTGTTTGACCAAATGGTCGTCCCACAATTTGTCGTATAAAGTCTTGCCCGCCATGGTTCTCTCTCACTCTCTGGGGGTTTCTGTTTCTGCTTTGATGCCTCTATCTTACTCTTCCGCCTGACATAACCTCAATTCATCTTTTTCATCCATCGCATTCCCGTTGGTTATGCTCTATATTTCAGCTAATCCGGAGTTTGGCGCTGGCCTCAATTCGACTCTGTGCCGGGCGCACGTTGGTGGGGTCCGCTTCCCAAAAGGCGCTCAAGCCATCCATGGGCGCTTGTCTCCGGCCATCCATGGCCTCCGAAACTTTTGGGAAGCGGCCCCCACCAACGCGCTCGAAACGCCGTGCAAATGCCCACACCAGACGGCCTATTCAATTGTCCGCGGAGCGGCTTCAGGGCCCCCTCCCAAAAATGTGCGGAGCCATGGATGGCGGAGCCCAAGCGTCACACGGACGTGC
>NZ_AXBV01000029.1:0-524 GCF_000475255.1 Marinobacter sp. ES-1 | reverse complement strand
TGAGGATGGTAGTCTCCGGCCAACAACCGCTCACGCAGTGTTGGCCAATGCTGTTGCAGGTGGCATTTCAGGGCCGTCACCGGCATCTGATCGACGCCGGCAGCACCTTTGTTGGATACCACCCGTTGATACGCACGCATCAGGTTCGGGCGCTCAAGCACCTGTTCCATCAGCGTATTCGGCTCCGCGTTCGTCCACGAGTGAGCCCCCGTGCCTGCCTCGACACGGGCTTCAGTCTCTGCCGGATACTGTCCGGCGCCTCCCTGAATGCCCTGACCCATCCGGGTCGCTTCTGTCTTCATAAGCACATCACGAGAACTCATCGCCTACTAACGGCTAACCATGTTCAGTCCTTCAGTGCGCGGTGACGCACCTACTATGACCTCGGCTGAGTTCTGGCTCCCCATCCCCACTTCTCACGAAGTGAGTAGCACAGTGGCAGAGAGCCAGACTTCCCAGGGTAAGACGCGTGACCTTCACACTTATACCCGCCGCATCTACGTCCACACCTTCCGTGCAAGTAC
>NZ_AXBV01000028.1:0-36589 GCF_000475255.1 Marinobacter sp. ES-1 | reverse complement strand
CACGATGGGCCGGAATATGCATGACTCTCCAAAAATCACCGTAAAGGTGTTCGCCTCGATATAATCCTTTATCAGCCATTCTATGGGTGTAGTGTCGTGTATGAGCTTGGCGGCCGGTGTGAAGCTAACCCTGTACTTCCCGGCTTTCGCCGGTGCCCGCTCTTTTCGTTCAAGCGGTGGCAAATCATCAAACTCATCAGCAAGCTCCCGACTTTCCGCCAGCACTTTTGCCAGGGTGTATTTCCACAGCCACTGTTTTGCTGATTCGTGGTTGCCTCCCCGCCGGTCCAGTGCAGCGCCTGCCAGAAAGTTCGCCTTATCAGTGAGTACCGTCAGGATTGATTCTTTGTTCTCCCCGGCGCTTACCATTTCCTGACACACCGGCAGCAGTGCCGTAGAGCGGTCAGGGCTCCCCACCGAATCAGTGAACTTGTCCAACCCGTCACCATCCCTGACCAGGGCTTTCCAGCCCTCCCCTATTGGCATATCATCCAATGACACCAACGGTGCACCATCATCCCAATCCAGATCACCCACGGTGTGACTTGCGTCATTGCTGGCGGATTGTCCGAACCAATCCGAGCGCAGCGTTTCGAGGGCGGCACCGCCTGACTTGACGGTGCCCAACCCTTCCACCACATCAGCCGTTATCGTGAAGAACCGGCCTTCCTGATACATTTCCCGGCCTGCGTTGTTGTCGCAGTGACCATCACCGGGTAACTCCCCCTTGCAGATAATATGCAGCCCCTTACCGGACGGTGATCTTTCGGTGAATGACTGCAATTCATCCACTGCCCTCCGGGCGTCATCTCGCAGGTTCCCGGACTCATCAAAGCAGTTATCCAGGTCTACCCCTACAAACGGATCATCAGCGGTGAAAACGAACCCTATACCGGTGTAACCGTCCATCAGGTGCGCCATGCAGGCATCATCAAAGGTGCCCCAGTGTTCCGGGTTTCCCGTGCTAGCCTTCCTCCCCGTTTTCGGGTTGTGCGGGACTTTGGTCACTTTCACCGAACCATCCCGCTTTGTCCTTTCCACGGCTTTCCAGACTACCCATTGCCGGTATCGCTGCAGTTCCTCCGGCACTGCTTCCAGGTTCGGGGGTATCAACCCCGGTGGTATATCCGGGGCGGTTTGTTCGTTACTTTTCACTGCCATTACCCAGTACTCCCAGCAGGTGATCAGATGTCTGCACCGGCTCCCCCGGCTGTTTCAGCGCGATTTTTTCCAATTTTGTTTTCAAACGTTTCGCACCAGTGAAATCAGAAACCGTTTCTAGCCAGTCCAACCGGTATAAGGCCTGCTCGTCATCTATGATCACCGGCTGCCCTTCTGCCGTAGCCCGCTCAAGGGCAAATGCCCTATCAACTTCAATCAGCAGGGGGTCAATCCATAACCCCCAGTCGTGATCCAGGTAAAAATGGTTTGCCACTCCTTCACCGGAGCTAACCGGGAACTTCCAATACTCTCGAACGATAGAGATGTACATGGCGCTGCCTTCCTTATGCTTGTTGGCTTTCGGTGGTGTTTTGTGACTGAGCCAACAACCGTTCAACGGCATCATCAGGCCAAGCCAGAAAGCGGTTAGGAAGGCGAACGGGACGCAACCCGCACCAGTGCCCTTTACGGCAAAGTGAGGTGCGAATGGTGTTCGGTTTGACGTGGAATTTTTCGGCTAGCTGTTCAGTGGTAATCATGGTGTTATCTCCCGATTGAATGTGATGTGGAACCATCGGGAAATAACGATACAGGCGGGGGTTACACCACTTGGGACAAAAGAGTGTCAGTACCCATTTGGTTTATCTCTGGCCGCTCTTTTTCTCAGTCGTTCAATTCCTTGTTCAGTGCCAGGCGTCGCACCATCATTCTTCCAACTGGCAGGCCATGGGATCACACCGTCATCAGGCATAAGAAAAGGAAAGCTGGAATCTTGGGTTTCAGCATCATAGGCCACCGCGCGGGCTGCTTCATGGACTGACACCGGGGCTGATCTATTCTGCTCACCCTCCATTAAGAAACGATAGGCATGAACCAGATTAACTAGGTAATTGATAACATCTTTATCTTTGCGTCCCTGTTTTCGCTGCCCGTGACCACGTTTTTGCTGAAAGAAAAACAAAGACAGGATCAATTTCTGAGTAATCTCTCCGCAACGGTAAATCCGTTGTTCCAGATTCAGTGCCTGCCAGGCATGACGCCAATTTTCGGGCTCATAGACTAGTTCTGCTTCTGACAATTCGAGAACCACCCCTTTCTCTGGTGATAACTCGATATTGGCTGCAGTAAATCGACGGTCAGAAATCTGATCATCTGGCGCACGGTTTTCAAGCAAACCGTACAAAGCGTCATCGGCAGGAATCAGCACCCGCAAAGTCTCGCGGGTGTACTCGTTATCTATCGTGAATAGGACCAGGTTCACACCCATCCCTTTTACCCCCGCAGACCTTCTAAGCGGTTCACCGCTGTTTCCATCAGGTCTGTTACCCGCCGGTGTGCTTCCAGGGCTTCCCGCAAATCCGCCAGCGAGTCGGACTTATACAGCGGGTCATGCTTCATTTCTTCCTGAATGTCGCTGTCTGTCTGCATCATCACGGTGAAGGCACCGATTCTGCCTGAACGGCTATTCTCCAATCCCTGTTCAAGCTGGCGGGCTTCCTGTTCGGTGATAACACCGGCTTTGTTGTTCTGTTTCATCGTTCCTTTCTCCTATCGTTCCCGGCTGGCGGGTTTACTGTTTCACGGCTCGCAGGCGCTGGCCTGCCACCGGTGGTTCAAAGGTGATTCCGGCCTGTTCCAGAACCCAGGTTTCTATTTTCGTGTGCCACTGCTTCAGCAGGTCCAGGGGACGCTGGCGGTAGTGCTTTTCAACGGTGGCACTCGGCTTATGGCCTTGAATCTGAGCGACGATACCGGCGGGCACTTCTACCCATTCCGACAAGGTGCCGAAAGACCGCCTTAATCCGTGCAGGGTTAGCCCTTCAATGCCTGCCACTTTCAAGGCGCGGGTATGCTGTGCCCGTGGTTCCATCAGGTGCCCGCTCTTTGCGGTGGGGCTCGAAAACACCCATTCATTCCGGCGCGGTAGTGAGTCGATCAGAAAGGCAACATACGGGGTCAGGGGTATCACCCGCTCCCCTTCAACCTTGTCATGGATTGCCAGGCTACCCCACCGGGTATCAACGTCTGACCATTTCAGGGTTGCCAATTCACCCCGGCGGGCACCGGTGAGCAACAGGATTTTCAGGTAAGCGGAAATCACGGGGTTGTGAATTTTCTGGACCGCTGAGAACCAGGCGGGTAACTGTTCCCGTTGCAGGCAATCCACTTTCACCCCTTTTAGGGGGTAGGGTTTGTTTCGCCAGCCGGTTAGAACAGGCATCAGGGCTTGCCAACCCTTGAAAACGGGGTTGATCATCACACCAGTTCAGGAATGCCCGCAGCAGGGCAAACGCTAACCGGGCTTGTGTGGGGCGGTCCTTCGCTTCGTTCTGCAACCATTGCCCCACGGTGTGACTGTCTATATCCGCCAGCTTCACCGAAAGGAGCGGGGTCAGCACACCGGGTTGTGTATTGCCCTTTCCACGTTTGCGGGGTTCGCCACCGGCTTTGCTGATTTTCAGGTGGTCTTTCAGGTGGTGATCACCCCAACGGGCCTTCCGGGCTTCAATGTATTCTGACCAGGCATCACCAACTGTGGCATCAGCCCGTTTTGCTTCCTTCTGAGCCTCCCTGACTTCCGCCAGCCGCTGTTTCTTTTCCAGGCGGGGGTCTACGCCCTGATCAACCAGGGTGCCAAGTCTACGGGCTTCAGCGCGGGCTTCATCAATGCCCCACGTTTTAACGTCCCCGATAGTCACCCGCAGGGCTTTACCGTCTAACCGGTTCTGATAGATGAAAGCTTTGCTCTTTGCGGTGGCACGAACCCCCAACCCCGGCACCGTGGAATCCCATAGAAAGGATTGCTTCCCATCGGCACCGGCCTTGAATCCATCCACCCTGCCTGCGGTCAGGTTTACTTTCACCCCTGCTACCCCTCGAAAACGTGTAAGCAATTTGTAAGCAATATGTAAGCACTTTTCGAGAATACGGGTAAATTTCGATCAATACAATAGGGCGGGAAAAATTCAACTAATAGTTGATATTAAAGGGTTTTGTTGTAATTTTGGGAGTGCAGATCAATGCCGGAAAATGTCGATTTTTAGGGATTGAAAATCCCCGTGTCGGTGGTTCGATTCCGCCTCCGGGCACCATAAGATTCAATGACTTAGCCCGCTTCTTAGCGGGCTAAGTCGTTTCTGGGGCACCCCATGGGGGACTCACGGGACACTTCGCCACAAAACCAAGCAACAACCCGCAGCACTTTCTACCCGAAACGCTCACACAGCTGTCAGGAAGACATCCGTCTGAGCCTGGCCAGCGACACCCGCTGCCAGTCTGCAGAAGCTATCGTCGAAGGGGCGTTGCGCGAATGATCTACCGTGGCAAGGGAAGGCATTACGACCAATCGCTTTGCTTTTTATAATCAGACGTTATTTTCCCATTTCGGGAAAATAACGTAGTATTCCCGAAAAAGGAACTTTCTCATCCCATGAAGGTCTTAGCCAGGAACAAGCTGACAGACTTTATGCGCAAACACGCTTCCTCACGCAAGGCCCTTGAAGCCTGGTTTGCCGAAGCGGAAAGAGGTGATTGGCAAACGCCAAAAGACATCAAGGAACGATTCTCAAGCGCCGATTTTCTCGCGGACAACCGGGTCATTTTCAACATCAAAGGCAACCATTTTCGGCTGGTGGTTAAAGTGCGCTATCAAAACGGGATCGTCGTGGTGGAGTGGGTTGGAACACACGCTGAGTACAGCAAGAAAACATTCTGAGGGAACGGCATAATGGACCATCTGAAAATCATCAAAACTCCAGATGAGCACGAGGCGGCTCTGGAGCGCCTTATGGCACTGATGGAGGCTGATCCACAAGAGGGCTCCCGGGAAGCCGACGAGCTGGAAGTTCTGGCGATGCTGATCGAACAGTATGAACAGCGCCAGTTCCCCATTGACCTTCCCGACCCCGTATCAGCTATCCGCTTCCGTATGGAGCAACAAGGGCTTAAGAACAAGGATCTCGTGCCCTTTTTCGGTTCGGCTTCCAAAGTGAGCGAAGTGCTGAATGGCGTTCGGCCTCTAAGCCTGAATATGATTCGCAGGCTGAACCATGGGCTGGGCATACCAACGGACATCTTGGTTCAGAGGCCCTCTCACGAAGCCGCAAGCGCGAGAGGATCTTGACAAGGGAACAACAAGCCGACGCTCTGGCACAGCGAGCCCTATAGGCCAACCTATTGGCAGCCAACTTCCAGCGGTTTGATATTGAAGGTCAAAGGGCTGCCAGAATGGTTTCCGCACTGCTAGCATCAATACCCGTGGTATCGATATTGAGCAGCTCGACCTTGCCGTCGTTGACGATCATCGCGTAGCGCTTGCTGCGCACGCCCAATCCACGCTCAGTCAGATCCAGCTCCAGTCCGATCGCCTTAGCGAATTCAGCGTTGCCATCACCCGCCATGACAATCTCCACGGCATTCTGAGACTTACCCCAGGCATCCATCACGAAGGCATCATTGACCGCAGTACAAACGATGGCATCGACGCCTTTAGCCTTTATCTTGTCTGCATTGACTACGAAGCCAGGCAGGTGGGTTGCTGAACAACCCGGCGTGAAAGCGCCTGGCACCGCGAAAAGTATTGAAGGCTACGCCCCTCACCCCAACTGCGCCACCGGCAACCACCCCGCCAGCCCCATAAAGTGGAACAGCACCGTCACCACTCCGAACACCAGCACCAGTACAATTGCCGCCTTCCCGCCTGGAGCCATAAAGCCTGTTTTACCACCTTGAAGTGTTCTTGATTTCCAGGCCAGCAGGGCCGGGATGATACAGGCCCAGACAGCAGCGGCTGCGCCGGCATAGCCAATGGCCAGGACAAATCCGAAGGGTGCCATCACAGAGAGCAGCAGCGGCGGGATGAAGGTGATTGCCCAGGTTTTGGTGCGGCCCTTTCGGTCGTTTTCGAAACCGAAGAGGTCGGCCATGAAATCGAATGTCCCCAGCCCCACGCCCACAAAGGACGACAGAATCGCCGCCGCAGAGAAGGCGCTGATGGTATTGGCCACCCGCTCGGAGTCTATGGCAAACCCCAGGGCCGCCAGCAGCACGTCGACATCGCCACCCCGGGCGACAACGGGCCCGAAGTCGGCCCTTGGCAGGTTGCCGAAGATGCTCACCAACCAGGCGATGTAAAACAGCAAGGCAATGGAGGTGCCACCGAGAATAGCCTTCTGCGCCTTCCGCTCTTCTCCATAATAGGCCCGCAGGGAAGCAACCGAATGGTGGTAACCGAAAGAGGTGAGAGCCACCGGCAACATGGCCAGCGCGTAGGGTGCGTACTGGCCATGCTGGTTGACAGTGTCGAACAGCACACTGAACTCAATCCGTGATGCGAGGCCGGATACGCCCAACACAAAGCTCAGCAGCATGAAGGTAACCAGCACCACCGAAAGCCGGTCCACTGCCCGGGTGGAGTGCCACACCACCAGCGAAAACACCGCCACAAAGGCCACAGATGCCAGCTTGCTGCTGACTCCAGTCACGCCCTGAATGATCAGCCCGGACGATGTAATGTAGGCATAGAGCAGAATGCCGCCGACAAAATAGACCATCAGGTTACTGAAGATATTCACCCGCGGCCCCAGCATGGACTTGGTGACCGTATTAAACGACGCCCTCAGGTCATAATGCTTCAGGGCCTCCAGCAGCATCCAGCCGGACAGCGTCATCACCACCATGGTGAGAATCAGGGCAAAGCTGGACCACAGCGTCCATGCACCGGCGCCGGAACTTGGCAGGCCAAGCATACCCGCGCCCACACAGACGCTGGCGATGATGCTGGCGCCGCCGATGAGTGAAGGAGATCGTCTGGAAACCGGCTGGTCTGTCACTTTGCGCCCGCCACCCGCTTGGCCAGAAACACATCCAGATCCCGAACCTCTTCCAGGCAAAGGCTGTGCTCCATCCCATAGGCGTGATACTCCGGCTCGTACCCCAGCTCCTGCAGTTTCTGCTGAGCCGTCTGCCCAAGATGTTCCGCAACAACCTGGTCAAACCGGCCGTGGGCAATAAATATGGGAAGCTGGCGATTGGCCTCGCTCAGCCCGATAGAATCAGCGGTGGCAAAATAGGTGGAGAGGGCGAACAGACCACCCAGTCGCTCGGGATAGCTCAGTGCCAGCTCATAGGCCACCGCACCGCCCTGCGAGAAGCCGCCAAGGATGATGTTCTCGCTGGCAATGCCACGCTCCCGCTCCTGCCGGATCAGCTCTGCCACCATCGCCGCCGAGGCCCGCAGTTGTTCGGCATCCACCTTTCGGTCTACGTCCATGGCGAGGATGTCGTACCAGGCTGGCATCACGTAACCACCGTTGATGGTTACCGGCAGTTCGGGGGCGTGGGGGAAGATGAAACGTACCGGCTTCTCACGGGAGAACCGGAACTCCGGAACCACCGGCTCAAAATCGTGGCCGCTGGCGCCCAGGCCGTGCAGCCAGATGATGGTGGTTTCGGGGTTATCGCCGGTGTCGATTTGCAAGGTGTTCAGGGCGGTCATCGGGCCTCCGGATATCAGGGAAAGACCGGCGACTTTAACATTTTCCGCGTCAGCGAGCCCAAAGATCCTTTCGAACACTCTCACAAAGCTTTCGAAACTCCGCCGCCGCAGGCGTATTCGGCGCCAGCAGCTCCAGAGGCTTGCCCTCTTCTCCCATTCGCTCGACAACACTTGCGTAGGGAACAGCCACATTGACCGGCGTGCCAAGCAACTCCGCAGACTGACCCAGTATCTCCCTGTGCAGGTTCTTGCGACGGTCGACCATGGAGAAAAACGGCCGGAGTTTCTTGTTACCCAGCTTTTTGTCTTTCACAAACTCCCGTAACTGGTTCCAGCTGTTGAGGGACAACCAGGTAGGCACCATTGGCACATACACCTTATCGGCCATTTCCAGCACCTGTTCGGTCAGGCGCGAGAGTGTGGGCGGGCAGTCCAGAACCACCAGGCTGGTTTCTTCGGAAAGCGGAGCCAGCAAGTCTTTCAGAACGTTGTGCCCTTCCTCGTGCTCAAGCTTGATATCGAAGTTGCGAAAGCTGCTGTGGGCGGGGATAAAGTCGAGATTGGGGTAGACGTCTTCGTGGATAAAGCGGGCAATGGGGGATTTGCCTTCTAACAGCTTGGACAGCTTACGGCCTTTGACGACCTCCGCACCCGCCAGGTAAAAACTGGCAGCCCCTTGCGGGTCGAGATCCCAAAGCAGTGTGCTGATGTTGGCGCGGCTGGCAAGATAAGCGGTATTCACGGCTGCGGCGGTTTTGCCTACGCCACCCTTGGGGCTGTAGAAGGCGATGATTCTCATGGACGGGAGCTCCTGCTGTATCCGTTGTTACCAAACATTACAGGGTAACAGGCACCAAGACAGCAACTATGAAGCTTTTATGACAGTTATCGCGGGAGCCGGCAGGCAGAAAGGAAGGCTTTCGTAAAACCACGCTCACGCGGCTTTGCGGAAGCCCTCCATCCGCACACTTTTGTCCCGGCTGCGCTTGTACCTGGTTTTGTCTTCAACCACACGCATCTGGTATTTTGGTGTTCTCAGTTCCCGCTGCACAGCACTGTGCTGTGTGGCTTTCGCCTTTTTTCTGGCCATCTCGGTATCTCCTCGTTTGGCTCGGTTCTAACGGCGAGTATTATATCACTTCCCTGAATTTCGCGAGCGTAAGCAATGACACTCACTGTGTGGCTCACATTTCTGGTCGCAGCCCTTCTGATCAGTGTTTCTCCCGGTGCCGGCGCGGTCAACTCCATGAGTAGCGGCCTGCGTTATGGTGTGCGTAAGTCCTTACCCACCATTGCCGGCCAGCAGTTCGGATATGGCGTACAGATTGTGCTGGTGGGCGCAGGCCTGGGTGCCATTGTGGCTTCGTCCAACACGGCCCTGATGGTCATCAAGTGGATTGGCGTGGCCTATCTGATCTGGCTGGGTATCCAGAAATGGCGGGAGCAACCGGTGGAAGCCACCCGCGCAGACCTGTCCGGCTTCAGCCCCCGCCAGCAGTTCTGGAATGGCGCACTGGTGAACCTAACCAACCCGAAAGCCACGATTTTCCTGATCGCCCTGTTCCCGCAATTCCTGGTGGCCGGCGCGGCCCATGGGCAGCAGTTGGCCACCATGGGGGCAACCCTCATCCTGGTCGATATTCTGGTGATGGTGGGCTACGCCCTGCTCGCAAGCCAGCTGTTCCGGTTTATGACTACACCGAAACGCCAGCGGCAGATGAACCGCGTATTCGGTAGCCTGTTCGTGACAGCTGCGGTAGCGCTGGCGAGCTTTAAGCGGGCCTGAAGGCCGCACTTCCTCGAACAAAAAGGCCCGCTGGTTCTCTCCAGCGAGCCTTTTGCTCTCAATGCACAGACGTTAACGCACCGCGTTAACCACCTCATCCACCTGCAGGCGCACACTCTGCAGGCCACCGCCAGAGAGATACCAGAGGCCCGGGTTCAACACCACAACGTTGGTGTCGGCGCCGGCATCCGCCATGGCGGATGCCAGTATTTCCGGCTTCAGCGGTTCGGCACCAATGGCGGCGCTGCGGTCCACCACCAGCAACGTATCCGGAGCCATCTCTGCCAGGGTCTCGACGTTCACCGGATAGAAGGTGCGCTCGCCGCGCGTAACCGGCGCTACAGAGTCCGGAACGATTGCCGGCGTCAGCGCCAGCAGCTCATAAACAGCGGGCTCGCTGCGCAAAGAAAAGTTGCCATCGTTGTGGGTGACCACGGTAACTGTACCGGCATCAGCCAGCTCCGCTTTCTGTTCACCCACATGCTGCCAGAGTTCGCCAAGCTTGAGGCCTGCGGTTTCTTTAAGGCCATAGTAACTCGCCAGGTTGATTACATTGGCGTTTACCGCCTCCCGGAAGTCGCCTGTGGCCAGGGTTACATCGCGCACAGGGGCAACCTTTGCTGCCGAAATCTGGGCATCGGCGCCCTGACGACCGGTCATCAGTACCAGCCCCGGTTGCAGGCCTGCCAGCAGCTTCTGGTCAGGTTCTTTCAAGCTGCCGGCATCCGGCAGTTTGGCCCCAAGATCAGCCAGGTAGTCCGGCAGCCCCTGCTGAGGAATGGCCAGGACCTTATCTTCCAGCCCCAGCTCCAGCAGCGTGTCCAGGGCACCGTGGTCGTAGCTGACCACGGTCGGGCCGGTGTCCGAAGCGGTGGTTGCACAGCCCGCGAGCGTAAGGCCTGCCAGGGCTCCGGCCAGGGTGAGTTTCAGTGAGTTCATGCAATTCTCCTTAGAAGTCGACCGCAAGGCCAAGGTTCAGGCGGCGGCCATCCAGCACCACGCCGTAGTCATCGTTGGTAATTTCTTTATCGGCGAGGTTGTACAGGCCCGCTGTTACCCGGGCGGTATCCGTCAGCCGGTACAACAAGCCCACATCCATCAGCGTGTAACCCGGCGTTCCGCTCTCCATATCTCTGCGGCCAAGGAAGTCACTGGTTTCGCCACGATAGTTAGTCTGGAACCACAGGTTCAGGCGGCCGCCGGCCTGCCAGTCCAGGTTGGCGTTAGCCATGTGTTCGGGAACCTTGTTCAGGGGCTCACCCTTGAAATCACCGGTTTTCTGCTCGGAATCGGTGTAGGTGTAGCTGGAACTGAGGGTTACCGCATCGGTCAGGTCGTAGTCGAGCGTCAGCTCAATACCGCGCATTTCGGCTTCGTCGATGTTGGCCCGGGTACTCAGGAACAGGTAGTCATTGCCCTCGAATGCGCAGGTCCAGGTGTCTGGGTCACCCCTGTCGCCATTCGGGGATTCGCAGAAGCGATCTTCCGCAATCTTGTCTTTGAAATCGGTCTGGAACAGCATCAGGCTTGCATTCAGGCCCATGGCCCGGCTGTCGAAGACCATGCCGGCTTCATAACTGATGCTGGACTCGGGGTCGAGATCCGGGTTGCCGATGATCAGCGCTCGGGGATGAGGTGCAGGCGAGCCACCGCCACCGGTGCCACGGCCAAACCCTTCCGTGACATCCGCCAGCCCGGGCTGGCGATAGCCGGTCGACACGCCGCCTTTCAGGGTCAGCTCAGGCGTCAGGTCGTAAAGCGCATAGACCCGGGGCGAGAACTCGCCGCCAAACAGTTCGTCGTCGTTGTAACGCAGGCCGGTGGTCACCGAGAAGTCGTCGGTCAGGCCCCACTCCACTTCCGAGTAAACAGCGGCAATCCAGCGGTCAACACTGCGCACGGCACCCGGGATATTGGAGGTGAGCAAACCGTTGGTTTCATCCGTCAGCTTCTCCTGCTTGTACTGGCCACCCACGGTAACCACGTGATCACCCCAGAACCGTGTTGCCTGGGTATCCAGCATCGACACCTGCTCTTTCTTGGTCTGGTCCTGCACCCGTTCGGAAAGATCGTGCTGAACAAAGCTCCTGGTCATCCAGTTACCGTAGTTACCGGCGTGGGAGAGCACGTAAACGTCTTTGTCGTAGATGTAGGTTGACCCGGTTTCATCCAGGGCCACGCTTTTGCCCGGAGTGCTGGTTTCTTCCAGGCGGGAGCTGTCATAGCTCAGGGCAAATTCGTTTTGGTTATCCGGAGTGAAAATCAGCTTGGCTCCGCCCATCGTACGCTTGCTTTCCGGGGTACTTCTGGCGGAATCGTCGGCGCCGGCGAAATCGCTTTCATCGTCACCCGACCAGGAGGCATTAACCTCGGCACTCAGCAAACCTTCGACCAACGCACCACCGGCAAACAGGCTGGTTTGCTTGCTGTCGTTGCTCACATCGTTGAAAGACTGGGTGTATTCGGAGGATATAGTGCCAGCCCACTCACCCCGGTTTTTACGGGTGATGATGTTGATGACACCGCCCATGGCCTCAGAGCCATAGAGTGAAGACATGGGCCCGCGGATCACTTCCACCCGCTCGATCATTGAAATTGGCGGCAGGGCAATCTGCTTGCCACCATCCTGGCCATTGGTGTTTACCGAGCGACCGGCAGACACTGGCCGACCGTCCACCAGGTACAGCGTGTAGCTGTCGTCCATGCCCCGGATGCTGATGTCCTGTGCCCCGCCACCACCGGTGACGTACACACCCGGGATGTTATTCACCGCGTCGACAATGCTTTTGTAGGATTTCTTGGCCAGTTCATCATTGGAGATCACTGAAATACTCGCCGGTGCATCGGAAATGTTCTGCTCAAACCCCGATGCTGTAACAACAATTTCACCCAACTCAACCGGGGCCGGCTGGGCAACAACCGTTCCGGTACTGGCTAATGCGATGGCGGAGGCCAGAATAGGACGACGCATGAAAACTCCTTGTGTTGTGCAATGTTGATTCTCGACCCGCTATGCAGATGCGAATCATTATTAGTTGCGACAACATTAACACAAGGCAAGGGTTCAGGTGTTGATATGATCTGTTCCAATATCCGGAACAACGTCCTCCGCTACGCAGGAGCCGGCCAGCCAGGCTATGGGTACCGAGCTTCTCAAATGGGCAATAAAGGCCCGGACCCGGCGCGGCAGGTGGCCGTGGGGGTAAAGCAGGGTTACCGGCAAGTCCGGGCCGCGCCAATCCGGCAGGCAGCGACGAAAACTGCCGGGATGGGCGCGCAAGCGTTGCTCCACCAGCCAGTCCGGCATCAGGCCCAGGCCCCGGCCGGCGGCAATTGCATCACCCTGAACACAGAACTGGTCAACCGTAAACTGTCGCTCCGGGGCGGATAGCGGATAGGTCCCCTGGGCAGAATTGTGCAGCACCGTTCCCCCGCCATGGCGGTTTAGCATATCCACCCAGGCATACCGGCCGAGCTCTCCCGGCGTTGCAGGTAAACCGGCCTGCTCCAGGTAGCCGGGGCTGGCATACACACTCTGGGCAAGCAGGCCCAGGCGCTCCTGTCGCAACGGGCATTCGGGCGCGGCGCCCAGCCAGAGGCAGATGCCGTTATCCAGTTTTTCCGGCACCCGCTGCTGGGTATGCAGCGCCACCCGCATGTCCGGGTATTCGTCCATGAAGGCTTCCACCACGCCGGCAAACCAGCCGCGCACCAAGGATTCATGGCAGCACAGCTCCAGCCGGCCGCTGACCTCCTCTTTCAGTTCATCCAGGGCTTCCCGCCCCCGGGCGGCCAGCTCAAGAATGTCGTTGCTGTATCGGTAGAACACCCGCCCCGCGTCGTTCGGTACAACCTTTCTGGACTGGCGCAGCAGCAACGGCTGACCCACTGCCTCCTCCAACTGGCGAATCCGGCGGCTGAGGGTAGATTTCGGGCAACCGAGATCCCGGGTACTGGCGGTCAGGCTGCCGGTGCGAACTACCGAGACAAAGGCTTCCAGCTCTTCAAGGTCATACATAGCGCGTTCCATATTTTGCAACAGACCGTTCCGGTTTAGGGCTTTAAAATATTAATGCGAACCATTATCATTCTTTTCAACTTTGAATTGCAAACTATCTAACGCCACGGCATGGAGAATTTCCGGTATGTCACAGCTATCAAACCGCCTTCGCAGCACACTGGTTCAAGCCCTGACCGTTGTCGCCGTAGCTTCTGGTGGCCTCGGCCAGGCCATGGCCGAAACCCGCACGGTTGAATCCGCATACGGTCCGGTGCAGATCAGCGGCCAGCCAGAGCGTGTAGTCACCCTGTACGAAGGCGCACTGGACGCTGCGCTGGCGGTTGATGCCAATGCCGTGGGGGCAGTCATTACCCGTGGCGGCAGCGACGTGGCCGAGTACATCAAATCTGAAGCCGGCGACATCGCGATTGTTGGCGCACCGGCGGAAACCAATATCGAAGCGGTGATTGCCGCACAGCCAGACCTGATCCTGGCTCCGCCCCGCATTAACCAGCAGCAGGTGGCGTTGCTGTCCCGTATTGCCCCGGTGGTTGCCTCCAACGTGCCCATGTTCCAGCCAGACAGCTGGGAACGGGAAACCCGGCTGTTCGCAAAGGCCATGGGCCGCGAAGCCGAGGCTGAAAAGGTAATCGGGCAGGTGAAGGAGCGAATTAGCGAAGTGGCGCAAGTGGTCTCTGCAAAGATCCCTGCCGGTCAGCGTGATGCCGCCCTGGTGCGCTGGATGCCCCAGGGGCCGCTGGTGATGGCTGAGGGCCTGTTTTCCGCATCGCTGCTGCAGGCCGTGGGTTTTGAACTGACCGACAAGGATCTGGTGAAAGAAGGACGCCCGCACAGCGAGCCTCTGAGCCTGGAAAACCTGTCCAGCATGGACCAGAGCTGGGTGTTCCTGGCCACGCTGAACGAAGACGGCGACAAGGCGCTGGACGCCGCCCGCAAGTCCCCGGCCTTTGCCCGGCTGAATGCGGTGCAGAATGACCAGGTTATCGGTGTCAGCGGCCAGCTCTGGACCAGCGCCACTGGCCCCCTTGCCGCGCTTGCGATCCTGGATGATATCGAAGCTGCCGTGAACGCAATCCAGCCCTGAAGGCCGAGCCCTTGAACGCTTTATCCCCAACCAGCGCAGTTGCGTCTCGCGCTCTTTCCCTGCCGCTTATTGCGGCGGGGCTTTTGTTGTTTCTGATCATCATCGCCAGCCTGCTCTACGGGGCCGGCCCGATCTCGGCCAGCGAAGCTTTTATGGTGCTCGCCGGCAGTGGCAGCGAAGAAGCCCGGTTTGTGGTGAGCGAATTACGGCTGCCACGCACCATCATCGGCCTGGTGACCGGCCTTGCGCTTGGCCTGGCCGGCGCCTTGCTGCAGTCGATGACCCGCAACCCGCTGGCCGAACCCGGCCTTTTGGGCGTAAGTGCCGGCAGTGGCTTTGCCGTGGCCCTGGCCATCCTGTTTGGCGCCAGCACCGCCACCCTGACCAGCTTCGTTGCCCAGCTGGGCGCCCTGACCGGTTGTGCACTGGTTATCGCGGCCACCCGGGTACAGGGGCTGGGTAACGACCCGGTCCGCCTGATTCTGGCCGGTGCCACTCTAACCGGCCTGCTGCTGGCGCTCACCTCCATGCTGATGCTGATGGACCAACGAGCCGCTGATGAGATCCGCTTCTGGATCACCGGCAGCATCGCCGGCAAACCGCTCAGCATGCTGCAAGCCACCCTGCCTTCGATCGTTATCGCGCTGGCTTTGATCGTCATCGTTGCCCGGCCTCTCGCCGCCATGGCGCTGGGCGAAAAAGCGGCCGTAGGCCTGGGGCATCATCCGGGGCGCATCCGTTTTTTGATCGTGCTGGCGGTGGCCTTGCTGGTGGGTTCCGCCACCGCCCTGGCGGGGCCGCTGATCTTTGTCGGGCTGGTGGTGCCCTTTATTGCCCGGGCATTTTCCGGGCCGGATATCCGCAAAACCCTGTGGCTGTGTGTGCCGGTAGGGCCTGCGGTGATTCTGGCGGCCGACGTGGTGTCACGCCTGATCGCCGCCCCGGCGGAATTGCCCCTTGGTGTGGTCACCGCGCTGATCGGCGCACCGGTGCTGCTGGCCATTGTTCGTGCCGGCCGTATGCCGTCGCTGTAACCCTGAGGTTTACTGATTGATCATGCCGGATAAACGCACCACCCTTGCCAACAGCAGCCTGCTGGTTTTGCTGCTACTGGCGGTGATCACATCGCTGTCGATGGGCACCGTTCAGGTCTCACCACCAGATGTTCTGCAGGCCCTCATGGGCAACGCAGACCCGATGACCGCCTTTGTCGTCAATGAACTGCGCCTTAGCCGAGTTGTTGCCGGCCTGCTGAGCGGCGCGGCCCTCGCCATGGCCGGCTGCCTGATGCAGACCCTGGCCAGAAACCGCCTGGCCACGCCGGGCATTATCGGTATCGATAACGCCGCCACTGCCTTTGCCGTAGCGTCCGTGGTGGGCGTTGGCCTGTCCCTGGCCCCCTCTGCCATGGCCCTGGCCGGTGCTGCCTGCGCTACTGCCATCGCCTTTGGCCTGGCCGGTGCCAACGGTACCCGGGGTTACCGGTTTATTGTCGCCGGCATCGGTATTGGCGCCATTGCCGGCGCAGTTACCCAGGTACTGCTCAGCCGGGTGGCCATCGATGCTGCCAACGCCGCCTATCCGTGGACCGTCGGCAGCCTGAATGCCCGCTCCGGCAACAGTGTGCTGGTACTGGCCATCGGCCTGGCCGCCGGCTATGCCATCCTGATGTTGATCAGCCGGGCCCTGAATACCTTGCAGTTTTCCGATGCTGTGGCCATCGCCCTGGGCACCCGCCTGAAAGCCACCCGTATTCTGGGGCTGGCGCTGTCGGTGTTGCTCACCGGCCTGGCGGTTTCGGTGTGCGGCCCGGTAGGGCTCATTGCCCTGCTGGCACCGGAGCTGGCCCGAACCATCTGCCGGCCCGGCAAGGTTCCGCTGACTGCCTCGGCGCTGGCCGGAGCCACCTTTATGGTGATTGCAGACCTGCTCGGGCGCACCCTGTTTTCGCCACTGGAAATTCCGGTGGGCATCATTACCGCCATCGTCGGCAGCCCCTACCTGCTGTGGATTCTGCTGAAACCTTCCCGAAGGAGCCTGACATGAGCCCTGCACAAACCGCGACCCTGGCTGCAGACAGCATTACCCTGGCCCATCGCCATTTCACCGTGGCCGAAAACCTGAGCGTGGCCCTGCCCACCGGCAAGGTGACCGCCATTGTCGGCCCCAACGGTTGCGGCAAATCCACCCTGCTGAACGGCCTGGCCCGTATCCACGCACCGGCAAAGGGCTCGGTGCTGCTGGACGGCAAGGACATTCACCGCCTGCCGTCCAAAGACGTAGCCCGCAAACTGGCGCTGCTCCCCCAGGACAACACCGCCCCGGAAGGCCTGACCGTGGCCGACCTGGTACGTTTCGGCCGCCAGCCCCATCAGGGCTGGATGAAGCAGTGGTCAAACGAAGATCAGCAGGCGTTTGATCATGCAGTACAGGCGGCAGACGTTGCCGGCCTGGCGGAGCGTGCGCTGGATACCCTCTCGGGCGGACAGCGTCAGCGGGCCTGGATTGCCATGGCGGTAGCCCAGCAAACGCCGTTGCTGCTGCTGGACGAACCCACCTCGGCTTTGGACCTGGGCCACCAGATTGAAGTGTTCGAACTGATTCGTACCCTGAGCGGGCAAGGCAAGACCATCGCCATGGTGGTGCACGACCTGGCCAGCGCCTGCCGCTATGCGGACCACATGGTGGCCATGAAAGCCGGAAAGATTATCGAGGAAGGTACTCCGGCGGAGATTGTCTCGCCGGAGCTGGTGCAGGACCTTTACGGGGTTAGCTGCGACCTGATTCAGGACCCGGCCACCGGAAGCCCGCTGCTGGTGAATGTGCGGCGCAACAGCAACTTCAGCGCGGCCTGAACCTCAGGTCACAGCCTCCGGCGCCGCTTCCGCGGCTTTCTCCCGGGCCACTGCCGCTGGGGCACCCAGTGATAGCAACACTGCTCCCACTGAGCAGGCCAGCATGCTGATCACAATCTGCAGCAGCGAATCGCCACCAAAGGCCGAAGACAGCGCGCTCACGCCACCGGCGATGGTGAACTGGGACGCCCCCAACATGGCGGCTGCAGTCCCCCCCAGGTGCGGGAAGAATTCCAGAGCATTCGCCATATTATTTGGCACAATCCCGCCCTGACAGCCAATAGCGGCAATCAAACAGGTGACCACCGCCCAGAACGGCCCACCGAGCATCACAACGCAAACCAGCGCAACCAGCGCCCCAAACTGCAGTATTACCTGAGCCCGCAGCAGCGCCACAGACGAAAACCTCCGGAGCAACGGGCGGTTGGCCAGGTTAAACAACGCCATCAGCACAATGTTGGCGGCAAACAGAATGGAAAACAGGCTGTTGGATAGGCCATACCACTCCTGATAGATAAACGAGGAATGGGTGATAAACAGCATCATGGTACTGAAACACAGCACCTGGATGCCGACAAAGCGCATAGTGGTTTTATGCCGCAGCACCAGCATGTAGTTGGTGACCAGAGTTTTGACCGGCGTGTTCGCCCGTGGCCGTGGCTTCAGCTTCGGAAACAGTGCCAGTTTCAGCACGACCGCGAGGAACACGCCATAAACTGCCAAAAGTACGAAGATCCAATGCCAGTTGCCGAAGGCGAGCATGGCCGCACCCAGCCCGGGCGCTGCGGCAGGCGCGATAAACATGATCAGGCCGATCAAACCAAACAGCCGGGCGGCTTCCTGACCGCCCACCTGATCCCTCACAATAGCCGGTACCGATACCGCGCAGAAGGCGCCACCAATTCCCTGCACTACACGCCAGGAAATCATCTCACTCAGCGAAACCGCCTGGGCCACCATCAACGAAGCAATGCCAAAAACCGCCAGTCCAAAAAACAGGATATTACGGCGACCATAACGGTCGGATAAGGGGCCGCCGACTAGCTGGGCCAACCCCAGCGCTGCCACATAGGCGCTGATGGTGAGGCCAACATCGCTAAGGGGTATATCAAAGTCCCGGGCGATATTCGGAAACGCCGGCAAATACGCATCCAGGGCCAACGGCCCCAGCGCAACGGTCATGCCGAGTAACAGTGCGAGCTGAAAGTGGGACAAAATCTACCTCCTGTGCAAGGTAGATAGCTAACAGTAATTATTATCAAACAGCAATCAGAGTTTTCCGCAAACCCGACTAATTGAGCATACACTCCCGGCTGTATAACTGACTGACCTGGCGCCGTTTTTGCCGCAGCCTGTTGCCCCGGTCATTGCCGTATCCAGCCCTCAGCTGGCCCTGAATCCGGTCCAGCTGCTTTCGGTATTTCTCACACTGTCTGGCCAGCTTTGCGCTTTCCCGGGCCCGCGCATAGCGGTCCCGGGAACCGGGCTCCAGCAGGCGGTCCACCTCAGCCCGGCTCCGGTGCACCTTGTCGGCCTGGCGGATGTTCTCACTCATGGGCACAGTCACCGGCGGCTGTACCGTCACACTGGAATGCCGCTGCTGTTTCGGAGGCGTATCGGAGAAGTGGATGGCGCCGTTGGCATCCGTCCAGCGGTAAATTTCGGCGGTCGCGGGTGTTGTCAGCGCCACACATAGCAGGCTCAGGGCCATTATCCTTGGCATGATTCCACATCCTGTGAAAGTGTTTATGACTAATCTGATTATGGTATTGCTTGCATTGATCAAACATTACGCCAGAATATTCTGCAGGAAACTGCTGCTATTTTCACCAAAACCCTACAAAGCGGTATTGATTTCCACGGCTACAGTCCGTAAAACATGCGCTTTTGAATGACAGCCCCCAGGAGTCACCCCATGGCGGAACCCGCGCCTCTGATTTGCAGGGACATCCACAAGACCTTTGATCAGCTTGAAGTCCTCAAGGGCATCTCTCTGGAAACCCGCAAGGGCGATGTGGTTTCCCTGATCGGCAGCTCCGGTTCAGGTAAAAGTACCTTTCTGCGCTGCATTAACCTGCTGGAAACACCCACTTCCGGCGACATTATCGTGCACGGTGACCCAATCCGGTTCAAAAACAACCGCAAGGGCGAGCGCATTCCGGCCGATAACCGGCAGGTAGAACTGATTCGCGCCCGGCTGTCCATGGTCTTCCAGGGTTTTAACCTGTGGTCCCACATGACCGTCCTGGAAAACATTATAGAAGCCCCGGTGAATGTCCTAAAAATTCCTAAAAAGGAAGCCATCGAGCGGGCCGAGGCGTATCTGAACAAAGTCGGCATCTATGAGCGCAAGGATTACTACCGGGCCCAGATGTCCGGCGGCCAGCAGCAGCGTGCGGCCATTGCCCGAGCCCTGGCCATGGAACCGGAAGTGATGCTGTTTGACGAACCCACCTCGGCCCTGGACCCGGAGCTGGTGGGCGAAGTATTGAAAGTTATGCAAAGTCTGGCCGAGGAAGGCCGCACCATGATTGTGGTTACCCACGAGATGGCTTTTGCAAGGGATGTGTCTACCCAGGTCCTGTTCTTGCATCAGGGCGTGATTGAGGAGCAGGGATCACCGGACAAGGTGTTCGATCACCCGGAATCCGAGCGCATGAAGCAATTTCTTGCTCCCAAGTTCTGAATCCCGGTGCTATCTTGAAACCGGTAATGGAACTGAAACTTCCACAAAGAATAAAGCCTTAACGGCAAATTACTGGAGAAGTGACACATGAAAAAACTGATTGTTGCAGCAAGCTGTGCCCTGGCCATGATGACCGGCACCGCCCAGGCCCAGGATCTGCGGATCGCCTTTGATGTTCCCTACGAGCCGTTCGAGTACCGTGATGACAACGGCGAACTGACCGGTTTCGAAGTGGAGCTGGCAACCGCCATGTGCGAAGAACTGCAGGCCAACTGCGAGTTCGTTATCCAGGCGTGGGACGGCATGATTCCCGGCCTGCTGGCCCGTAAGTTCGACCTGATCATGTCTTCCATGTCGATCACCCCGGAGCGCGCCGAGCGGGTGCTGTTCTCCGAGCCGTACTACATCACCCCGGGCGGCTGGTTCGGCCCTGAGTCTTTCAACACTGACGTCACCGATATGGACGCCATGAAAGACAAGACCGTGGGCGTGCAGCGCGGCACCACCATGGACACCTACGTAACCGAGAACATGGGTGGCGTGGTGAACATCAAGCGCTACACCACCGCTGAAGACATGGTCCTGGACCTGGAAGGCCAGCGTCTGGACGCGGTCTTTGTTGACTATCCGGTAGGCGAGCAGACCATCCTGAACCGCGAAGGCTACAAAGAAGTCGGCGAATCGGTAAAACTCGGTGAAGGTGTTGGCGTTGCCATGCGCAAGCGCGATGCCAAGCTGGCTGACGACGTGAACGCGGCCCTGAAGAAGCTGAAAGAAGATGGTACCTACGACACCATCATGCAGAAATACTTCAACTACGACATCAAGATTTAACCTGACCCCGGGAGCAGCCTGATGGCTGCTCCCCTGCTTTCCGGACATTCCCATGCTTGATCTGAAAGGCTATGGCCCGGCCCTCGCCGAAGGCGCCGTGGTTACCATTGAACTGGCCTTCTTCTCACTGGCACTCTCCCTCACCCTGGGCCTGCTTGGCGCCTCGGCGAAGCTCTCTGGCAGCCGTGTGCTGACCGGTGTCGCCACCGCCTACACCACGCTGATTCGTGGCGTACCAGACCTGGTGATGATGCTGCTGTTTTATTACGGCGGCCAGGTGGCGGTGAATGCCCTGTCGGACTATCTGTGGGAAACCCGTGAAATCGACTTCTTTTTCCAGTTCGACCCGTTCATCTCTGGCGTGGTGACCATCGGGCTGATTTTCGGCGCCTATATGACGGAAACCTTCCGGGGCGCGTTCCTGGCTGTTGAAAAGGGCCAGATTGAGGCCGCCAGAGCCTATGGTTTTTCCACCTGGCACACCTTCCGTCGGGTGATGATTCCGCAGATGCTGCGCCATGCCCTGCCCGGCATCGGCAATAACTGGCAGGTGCTGCTGAAAACCACCGCTCTGGTGTCGATCATCGGCCTGACCGATATGGTGCGGGTGGCCGAAGAAGCCGCCAAGGCCGAGCGCATGCCGTTCCACTTCTTTATTCCGGTGGCAGCGGTTTACCTGGCGCTGACGGCGGGTTCGGAGTTGTTCATCAAGTGGCTCGACAAGCGTGCCAATGTCGGCGTGGTTCGGGGGAATTAAGTGATGCCTGATTTCATTGCCGAGTGGCTGAACCAGAACGATATTTTTAATGCCATGACCATCATGGAGTACTGGGATGGTCTGGTCACCACGGTGCACCTGGTGTTCCTGTCGCTGGTGATTGGCCTGGTTGTGGCGGTGCCGCTGGCGATCCTGCGTACCGTGAAGAATCCGTTCGTGTCTGGCCCTATCTGGCTGTATACCTATCTGTTCCGCGGCACGCCGCTGCTGATCCAGCTGTACATCATTTACTACGGTGTGGCCCAGATTCCGGGTATTCAGGACACTTTCTGGTGGGAGATTTTCAAGGAACCGCTGTACCCGGCACTGCTGGCGTTTACCCTGAATACCGCCGCCTATACCACGGAGATTATCCGCGGGGCGATTATTTCCACGCCCAATGGCGAGATTGAGGCGGCGAAGGCTTACGGTATGAACTGGTTCCTGCGGATGCGGCGGATTATTCTGCCGAGTGCGGCGCGGCGGGCGGTTCAGGCATACTCGAATGAGGTGATTTTTATGCTTCATGCGAGTGCGATTGCCAGTGTGGTGACGATTGTGGATCTTACGGGGGCGGCGCGTAATATTTATTCGCGGTTCTATGCTCCTTTTGAGGCGTTTATTTTTGTGGCGCTTTGCTACATGGCTTTGACGTTTATTCTGGTGTTTGTTTTCCGCAAACTGGAAAATCATCTTTTGCGGCATCAGCGGCCTGTTAATGGTTAAGTTGAGCTCCCTTCTATGGGAGCACGGCCATCTGGCAGGATAGGTTCTCCGGGAACCGCTACGAGCACATCCTTGTGCGCTTCTCTCCGGCCATCCATGGCCTTCGAAATTCCCGGAGAACCTATCCTACCAGACGGCCCCGAACCTCTTACGGGGAGTCCATGAACGCATCCAACCACCTCTTTGACTTCCACCCTGACTGGCTGGCTCACACCCTGGCCTCTGCCTCCTCTGACCTACCCGAAACCAAGCGACAGTTGCCGAACGGAACACAGGTTTCACGGAAGGCCAACGGTGTGTTGTGGCTGACGCCGCCGGCCGGGCGGGAGAACGTGAACAATGAAGCGCTGATTGTGTCGGCCGGGGTTCATGGGAATGAGACGGCGCCGATTGAGGTGTTGAACGGGTTGGTGTCGGAGTTGTTTGCCGGGGAGTGGCAGCTGGGGTGTCCGGTGTTGCTGATTCTGGGTAATCCGCCAGCGATGGTGGCGGGGCAGCGGTTTTTGGATGTGAATATGAACCGGCTGTTTAACGGGGCCCATGGGCAGGCAAAGTACAAGGGGTTGCCGGAGGCGCGGCGGGCTCAGTTTCTGGAGGAGATGTGCCGGCAGTTTGCGATGGCGCATCATGGCCTGGCGTTGAGTCACTATGATTTGCATACGGCCATCCGGCCGTCGAAGCGGGAGCGGTTTGCCTTGTATCCGTTTGTGCCAGGGCGGTCGGTGCCGGCGGCCCAATGTGAGTTTTTACTGGAGGCGGAGGTGGAGACGTTGCTGCTTCAACACCAGGAATCCACGGTGTTTTCGTCGTTTACATCCAGCCTTTTGAAGGCCGAGAGTTTTACGGTGGAGCTGGGTAAGGTTGAAGCGTTCGGGCGGAATGATTTGCGACGGTTTCGGGGCATTGAACGGGCATTGCGTCGTCGGTTTTCCGGAGCGCCAGCACCACAGGCCCGGCCGCCGTTTGACCGGTTAACCGTGTTTGAGGTGGTGCATGAGGTGTTGAACACCGGGCCGTCGTTCCGGTTTCATGTGCCGGATGATGTGGCCAATTTCACCCAGTACCAGCCCGGCACGGTGATCTGGGAAGATGACGAAACCAGCTACCGCGTGGGTACGGCGCCGGAGGCGGTGGTGTTTCCCAATCCCCATGTGCCGGTTGGGCAGCGTGTGGGGTTGATGATTCGTGCGAAGAACGAGTTCAGGGCCGGGTGATGACCCGGCCCTGTTGTGTTACGCCGGGGCGTTTTCCGGCTCGGCAACTGGCAGTTTGATGACCTTGGCGCACACTGATGGAATCACCAGCAGGGTGAGCACGGTACTGGCCAGCAGGCCGGAGATAATGGCCCAGGCCATGGGTGGCCACAGCGTGGAGCTGGAGAATGCCAGCGGCAGCAGGCCGGCCACGGTGGTGGCTGTGGTCAGCAGGATGGGGCGCGTACGTTGTTCTACCGCGGTGCGCACGGCATCGGCAATGGCCCGGCCTTTTTCCAGCTCCCGGTCCATCACATCCAGCAATACGATCGCGTTGTTCACCACAATGCCCACCAGCGCAATCACCCCCAGCAACGACTGAAAGCCGAACGGCGAGCCGGACAAGACCAGCCCCGGGAAGATTCCCACGGTGGCCAGCGGCACCGTCAGCAGGATGATGCCAACCCGGCGGAAGGAGTTGAACTGCAGTAGCAGGAAAAACAGCAGCAACAGGATGCCGATGGGCGCTGCGGTCAGCAGGGCGCTGTTGGCATTGTTGGAGCCTTCGGCATCGCCACCCAGTTCTACCCGGGTGCCGGCGGGCAGGGGCTGTTCGTCCAGTGCTGCGAACAAGCCGTCCAGGGCCTGGCTGAAGCTGTAGCCGTCTTCCAGGTTCGCCGTTACCGCATTCACCCGCACGCCGTTTCTCAGGTATCGGGCCGCCGGCTCCCAGGTGGTTTCAACCGTGGCCACGGCCGACAGCGGAATGGCATCCCCCTGGTCGTTGTAGGTGTTCACCGACAACAGGCGTGACAGCGACAACGCGGTGCCTTCCCGGGAGCGCAGGATGATGGGGATAGGATCATCTTCCTGCCGGTAACGCTCGGCCACCACGCCATAGCTCTGGCCGTACAGGCTCTGGGCTACGTCTGCACGGGTCAGGCCGTAACGGGCGGCGGTGGCGTCGTCTACGTTGATGGCAATGCTGGGCACGCCGATGTCCAGGTCGTGCCGTACGTCGACGGTGCCGGTTACGCCACGCAGCACACTGAACACCTGCTCGGTGGCACGGGCTCGGGTAGCGTCATCGGGGTGATAAATTCGCACCTCAACCGGTGCGGTACGCGGCGGCCCCTGGCCCAGGATGCCGGCAGAAATATCCAGCTCCGGAACCGTGGGGGCCAGCTCATGGCGAATCCAGTCTACGAGGTCTGTGGTGTCTTCGAGCGCCGGCGTGCGCACCACCAGCCTGGCCCGGTTAGGTGCCTGGGGCGCTCGCTGCAGGTTGTAGTAAAACGCCGGGCCGGTGAAACCGACAAACCGGTGCACCTCCAGCGTTTCCGGGCGGGCGCGAATGGCCCGTTCCAGCTCCGCAGCGGCCTCGGAGGTTTGTGCCTGGTCGGTGCCTTCGGGCAGATACACTTCGACAATGACCCGGGGCCGGTCTGCGTTGGGGAAAAACTGCTGGGCCATGAACGGCGTCATGCCCACGCTGATGGCGACCAACAGAGTGCCCGCGACAATCAAACGGCCCGGATAGCGATATACCAGGCCACCCAGCGAACGGGCCAGGCCCATCAACCGGTCTTTGTGGATATTCTTTCGCGGCTTGAGGAACCGGGCTGCCAGCAGCGGCACGGCGGAAATGGCCAGCAGGTAACTGACCGACAGCGTGAGCATGATCATCACCGGCACACCACGGGTGAAATCAGCCGCACCCCCCTTGGCCATCAGCAGGGGCGCGAAGGCCGCCAGCGTGGTGCCGGTAGACGCACCCAGTGGCCCGGCCAGCTCGCCAACGGCCTTACGCAGGGCATCCAGCCGGCGCATGCCTTCGTCCAGGTGACCCTGGATGTTCTCCACAATCACAATGGCGTTATCAATCAGGATACCTAGCGAGATCACCATGCCGATCACGGCAATCTGGTGCAGCACACCACCGCCCAGGTCGTACAGCCCCACACTGATCAGGGCCACCATGGGCAGGATGGATGCCACCAGCAGCCCCATGCGAATGCCCATGCCGGTAAACACCACTGCTACGATAATCAGCACCGACAGCACCAGGCTCCAGGCCAGGTCGTCCAGCCGGTCGGATACCTTGTCGGGCTGGAAGAACATCTCGCGGATTTCGTAGGGCTCGAAGTCAGCACGTACCTGTTCCAGCCGCTCGCGAATACGCTCGCCGAAACGGATGGCGTCGGTGGAACCTTCTTCCATGATCACCGAAAGCAGCACGACCCGCTCACCATCAAACCAGGTTTCCGGCTGCCGGGGCTCCGCCGGGCCGCGCCAGACTTCCGCGGCTGCCGCCAGGGGCACCTGGGAGCCATCCGGCAACTCGATGGGCGTAGCGCGAATGGCGTCGATATCAGCAAACTCGGTATTGGGAAGAACCGACAACCGCTTGCCTTCCACCACCACAAAGCCCCCGGGGATGGTCTGGTTTCGCCGGGCCAGGGTATCCAGGATGCGTTTGGGCGCTACGCCAAGGCGGTAAAGCGCGGCGTCGTCCAGCGCCAGGGTAATCTGTTCGTCGGCGTCGCCCTCAAGGTCGATACGGGAGATGCCGGGAATATCCAGCAGGTTCTGCTTCAGTTTCTCCGCCACACCGGAGAGTTCGGTGACGGACGACGAACCACCCACCGCAAGCACCACCGCAGGAATATCAATCAGCCGGTCGTCCAGGGTCATCAGGCCGACATCGTCCGGGAAATCCTGCCGTGCCCGTTCCATGGCCTGGCGCACCCGGTCCCAGGCGCTGTCGGTGTCGTAGATGTGATCACGCAGTTTCAGGCGGGCCAGCGCCACGCCGGTGCGTGCTGTGCCTTGGCTCCAGTCCAGCTCTTCCACCTGGCGCAGTTCATCGGTCAACGGGCGCAGTACCAGGCGCTCAACCGCCTCGGCGCTGGCGCCCGGATAGCTCACAGTCACCATGCCGGCCCGGTACGGAAAGGTAGGGTCTTCCTGGCGTGGCATGGTGCTGTAGGCGGCGATACCCAGCACACAGAGCATGGTCACTACCATGCCCAGCAAGCGCTGGTAATTCAGCAGGCGGCGGGTCATCAGCGCACCTCCACGGTGTCGCCATCCACCAGCCGGGTCATACCGGCATAGACCACCTGGTCACCGGGGTTCAGGGCACCGGTATGGATCATCACCCGCTCGCCGATCACCCGGTCTACTTCCACCGGCACCTTGTAGGCCACGGAATTTTCAACCCGGAACACGCTGGTGCCCGTGCTGTCCCGCATCACCGCCAGCAGGGGCACGGTGACCGCAGACTCCTGAACCGGGGCAATGCCGACCTCCACCGGTTCACCGGCAGAAAGGGAATTCGGTGGCAGGTTCACCAATACCGGATGCAGCTCGCCACGGATGGAGCTGCCCTGGGCAATTTCCACCACCGTGCCGGTAGCCGGCTCCCGGTTGCGGTCCTGCACCAGCCAGACCGGCAGCTCCTGCCCGAGCCGCACATGACCCAACAGATGCGCGGGCACCCGCACTTCCACTTCACGGCCCAATGGCGAAGACAGGCGAACCACCGGCTGCCCGGCGGCGACAAATTCGTCCCGCTCTACCAGCAAGGCTTCTACCTGGCCGGCAAACGGGGCTTTCAATACGCTTTCTTCCAGTAATCGGGTGGCTTCCGCCAGGGAGGCCCGGGCCGTGGCCATGCTGGCCCGCAGGGAATCCCGCCGGGCGGCGATCTGTTCCAGGCTCTGTTCCGAGACCACACCGCGCTGGTGCAAGCGGCTGGAACGCTCCCATTCCCGCTGGGCCTGGTCGTACTGGGTTTTCAGTTCATCCAGCCGGGCCGCAGCAGAATCCCTTGCCGGTTCCAGGGCCGGGTTGTACACACTGGCCAGCACATCTCCGGCTTTCACCGTTTGCCCCAGTTCCACCGGCCGCTCTTTCAGCGTACCGCTCACCTGAAAAGTCAGGGTGGCCCGTTGGGCCGCCCGCACAATGCCGGAGAAGCGCAGCGGAATTTCCACCACCTGGCCACCGGTTACCTCGGCCACCCGAACCGATACCGGCTGATCTGCGGCTGGTTCGGAGGCACTGCTGTTACAGCCGGATAAAGACACGACAGCCAGCAGCATACTGGCGAGAGTTATTGGCAATGAACGCGCGAAGAGAGACATGACTGGTCAGCCCCGTTCCCTGAATAGATGATTTGTTGGCGCCTGTTTCCGTCAGGAGCCGCCGTTATTTTCCCGACATCATGTCATTCTTTGACAAATTGTCAATAATCGGCTTTCATCCCCTATCAGTTATTATTCAGCCCAGAGTCAGCAAACCGGAAACACCATGAACGAGCCGTTGAAAACACGCAGGGAACGGGAAAAACAGGCAAGGTACGAAGCCATTCTGGATGCGGCCGAACTGGTGTTTTCCGAGAAAGGTTACGAGCGCACCTCCATGGACGACATCGCCCGCACCGCCAGCCTGAGCCGGGCGCTGCTGTATGTGTACTTCAAAGACAAAGCAGCCATTCAGCGCGGCATCATGCTGCGGGCCGGGCAAAGCCTGGTGGAAAGATTCGAGAACGCCCTGAGTACGGCAGATACCGGGCTGGCCCAGATCCGGGCCATGGGGGATGCCTATTACCGTTTTTACCGGGAAGCGCCGGATTACTTTTCAGCCCTGACCAAGGCCTCAACCGCCATGGCAGAGGCGGAGGAAGACCAGGCCCTGGATATGCTGTGTTCGAAGAACGAACTGATGCAGCTGATGGAAGCGGCCATCCACAAGGGCCTGGAAGACGGCACCATGAGCCGGGAGCGCATTGCCTCGCCGGCCCAGACCGCGCTGTATCTGCGCGGTGCCCTGCACGGGGTGATCATGCTGTGTCAGGCAGAAGCGGGGGAAAACCCGGACTTTCCCGCCGACAACCTGATTCATCACACCATGGACATGCTCACCCGCTCTATTGCCAGCTGAAGCCTGTCACAGCTGGAAATCGTAGATCGAGCCCAGCCCCAGTATACCGGTCAGTTCATCCAGGGCCTTGCGCACTTCGTCCAGCAGCATCGGGTCTGCCAGGTCCTGCTGGCTCAGCTCATCCCGGTAGTGGGCATTTACCCACGCGGTCAGGCGGTCGTATAGGGCATCGGTCAGAATTACACCCTGATTGATGGCACGCCGCTCTTCATCGCTCAGCACCACTCGCAGCCGAAGGCAGGCCGGGCCGCCGCCGTTGCGCATGGACTGCTTTACATCGAACACTTCCACTGCGGTAATGGGGCCATTCTGTTGCAGCAGGCTGTCCAGGTAACGGCTGACCGACGCGACCTCCCGGCACTCGCCCGGCACCGCCAGCAACATACCATCCGGGGTATTCAGCAGCTGGCTGTTGAACAGGTAAGAAGCCACGGCATCTTCAATCGGCACCTCTGCCGCTGAGACCCGCACCGGTTGCAGCTCGGTTCCGGCCAAACGCGCCCGGATATCCGACAGCACTCCGCCTTCATCCAGAAACGCCAGCTCGTGGTAGAACAGACAGCTACCATTACCCACCGCAATCACATCGTTGTGGAACACGCCGGCATCAATGGCCGCCGGGTTCTGCTGGGCGAATACCGCATGGCGGTCGTCCAGCCCGTGCAACCTTGCAATCGCCCGGGAGGCCTCCAGCGTCTGCCGGGCCGGGTACTTCACCGGTGCCGGCGCGCTTTCATTGAACGCCGCCTGGCCATACACAAACAACTCCACTCCGGGGTCGCCATAACCGGCACACAAACGGGTATGGTTGGCGGCACCTTCGTCACCAAAGTGACTGACGGATGGCAGGGCCGGATGGTGGGCGAAATAGCTTTCATCGGTGAAGATGGCTTTCAGGGCCCGGCCCGTCACCCTATGTTCGATGGAGCGATGGAACTTGGCACTCAGGTTGGCCGGGGTGAAGTGCACGCGGTGGTCTGCGGTATCGGCGCTTGGCGATACCGTAGCGGCATTGGCGGTCCACATGGCCGAGGCAGACGACACCGCCGCCAGGATGGCCGGATCCGCCTGCGCAGCCTGCTCCAGAACCTGCCGGTCGCTGCCGGCAAAGCCCAGGGCCCGCAGGGTGGGAATATGGGGCCGCTCATGGGGCGGCAGAACCGCCTGCACATAGCCCCTGTCTGCCAGCTTTTTCATTTTGGCAAGGCCCTGCAAGGCTGCCTCTTTGGGGTTGGACACGGCGTTCACGTTAGACTTCGACGCCACGTTACCCCAGGATAACCCGGCGTAATTATGGGTCGGGCCGACCAGGCCGTCGAAGTTCGCTTCAACTGCGTGTGTTGCCATCTCTCTCACCTTCGGTACGGAATTCGTAATTGATCTTTCAGGGGCGCCAGCCGAACCGGGTCTCCGGACTCTACCCGAAGCGCATCTGCCACATCCCGGGGCAACCGGATGGTATCCGGCTCGATGCAGTCCACGGGAATGGTGGTTACCCGGAAATCCCGGAACGAGCGGTTGGAGATCATCACCCGCTGCTCCGGCGGCACATCGAGATCGACCGGTTTACTCACCACCATGGCGTGCCGGTTGACGGATTCGCGGATGCTGCGGATGTTTTGAATAAAGGCTTCCACCACCGGGCCGCCGTCGAAGATATCGACCATGCCGTTAAAGTTGAAGCCCTCGGCTTCCAGCATCTTCAGGGCCGGCAGGGTGTTGTCGTGCACCCGGCCAATCACCGCCCGGGCGCTGTCGGGCAGCATGGGCAAGTAAATGGGGTATTTCGGCATCAGTTCAGCAATGAAGGACTTATTGCCCAGGCCGGACAGCCGATCGGCCTGGCTGAACTCCATATCAAAGAACTTGCTGCCGAGGGCATCCCACAGGGGGCTCTGGCCGCTGGCATCCGACACCCCACGCATTTCTGCGAACACCTTGTCGGAGAAGTGCTTGCGAAATTCGTCCAGGAACATGAACCGGCAGCGGGACAGTAACAACCCGTTGCCGCCGCCCTTGTAATTGTCTGCCAGCAGCAAAGAGCAGATTTCGGTGGTGTCGGTCATGTCGTTAGACAGGTGCAGGGTGGGCGTCCGCACGTGCACACCCAGTTCGCGGGAGGCGTTTACCGTCAGGCTCAGGCGATAGTTGTAGAATACTTCCTCGAGCCCCACCCGGGCTTCGATGCCGCTGATGCCCACCGCCCGCCCGGTTTCGGTGTCTTCCAGCGCAAACAGGTAAAGGCCCGCCTCCGGGGCACAACGCTGGCTGAAGGAGTCCCGGGCACGGTCGATCTTGCGTTGCAGCAGCTCCGTGTCTGCCGGTAGTGTGGTCAGGCCTTTGCCGGCATTCTGCGCCATGGCATACAGGGCATCCAGGTCGTTTTCCTGCAGTGGCCGGATCAACAGCATGTTGGTGCCCTCCCCTTTTTCGTGGTCATAGCGGAGAGATCCTTACCCGGTCGCCGGCACTCTTTTCCAGCCCCTTCCAGGCACTGACCGGCACTTTCACATCGTCGGTGAGGGTTTCTGCCATCGGGGTAAGCAGGCACCGGAAATGCTCACCTTCACCGGCCGCAACCAGGCAGGTTTCACCATGTTCGTCGTGGCTGCCATGCAGGGTTTTCGGGTGGCTGGTGATCAGGGTTCGCAGGCCATCCGTGCGAGCCTCCAGAACCGGCCCGCCATCAAAGATATCCAGGTAATTACCCGGCAGGAAGCCTTCCTGCTGAAGCAACTCGTAATTTGCCTGGGTCTGGCGGTGGGGCTGGCCGATGGCGGCCTGGGCGGCGTCGCTCAGCAGGGTGACGTAGATGGGGTTGGGCGGCATCAGCTCGGCGATAAAGGTTTTGCTGAGCTGGCCGGAGTACTGGTCTGCGGTTTCAAAGTCCATGTTGAAGAAGTGCCGGCCCAGGCTGTCCCAGAAGGGTACGCTGCCGTCTTCGTTCTGAACGCCCTGAATTTCCACCACCATGCGCGAGCTGAACCAGTCCCGGTGGCTGGCAATGAACAGCATCCGGGCCCGGGAGAGCAGCTCGAAAGCGGTCGTCTCGCGCAGTTCGGGGCGAAGGCTGAAGGCGCACAGCAAGGTGTGATCGGTTAGTCCGTGGCTGGGGTAAAGCACCTCGACTCGCCGGGAGGTGCCCAGTTCGTGGGAGGCGTGGATCAGGTGGTCGCGGCGGTAGTTGTAGAAGGGTTCGCCGTTGCCGGCGCGGCTGTCTATGCCGGCGGTACCTGCTATCTGGCCAGTTTCGGTATTTTCCAGCACCAGCAGGATGCGCCGTGGGGTTTTGGGAGCCGGGGCGGCGAGAGACGCCTGGGCGTGGCTGATGCGTTCGGCCAGGCGGTGTTCGGTTTTGGGTAGCGTAGAAGATAGCCTGGCGCCCTGGGTTCCGGCTATGTCCAGTATTTGTTGCAGGTCATCCAGTTTTGCTGGACGGACTCGCCACATGGGCTTGCTCCCTCTTCCGGTAAGACATACAACGTCGTTAGCCGACCGGTGCTGAACCGGGAACGCCCTTCCGGAAACCGCTACAAGCACCCGCAAGCGGGTCCAGCCAGCAATCATAGATTGCTGTCGTTCGGCTACGCATGAAGCTTAGCTTCATAAACGCTTGCCTCACCCCTGTGCGCTTCTCTCCGGCCATCCATGGCCTGCGAAATTTCCGGAAGGGCGTTCCCGGCCCATCACCTACTGTGTCATCAACCGTGCAGCTTCGGAATTATGCCGTCAGTTTTTTAACCGCTGCCTCGAAACGCTCCAGCGCTTCTTCAATATCGACTTCCGGGATGATCAGGGACGGCGCAAGACGAATCACGTTGGCGCCGGCCATCAGCACCATCACGCCTTCTTCCAGCCCGGCGTTCAGGAAGTCCTTGGCCTTGCCCTGCCACTGCTCGGTCAATACACAGCCTAGCAGCAAACCGGCGCCGCGCACTTCGGAGAACACGCCGTAGCGTTCGCCGATGTCCATCATGCCTTTGCGGAGCTTGTCGGAGCGGGCGTTGACGCCTTTGAGGATTTCCGGCTGGCTGACGGTGTCGATCACCTTCTGGGCCACGGCACAGGCCAGGGCGTTGCCGCCGTAGGTGCTGCCGTGGGTGCCGACGCCGAGGCTTGCGGCAACTTTGGCTGTGGTCAGCATGGCGGCGACCGGGAAACCGCCGCCCAGGCCTTTGGCGCTGGACAGGATGTCGGGGGTTACGCCGTACATTTCGTAGGCGTACAGGTAGCCGGTGCGGCCGACACCGGTTTGCACTTCGTCGAACACCAGCAGAGCGTTGTTTTCGTCACACAGCTGGCGCAGGCCCTTGAGGAATTCGGGATCGGCCGGCAGTACGCCGCTTTCGCCCTGGATGGGCTCAACCACCACGGCACAGGTTTTCTCCTTGGAGATCAGCGCCTTTACCGAGTCCAGGTCATTGAACTCGGCGTGGTGAATGCCGCCCGGGGCCGGTTCAAAGCCTTCCAGGTACTTGTGCTGGCCGCCCACACTGACGGTGAACAGGGTGCGGCCGTGGAAGGCGTTTTTGAAGGAGATGATTTCATGCTTCTCCGGGCCATAGCGTTCCCACGAATAACGACGAGCCAGCTTGAAGGCGGCTTCGTTGGCTTCGGCACCGGAGTTGGCGAAGAATACCCGCTCGGCGAAGGTGTGGTCGCACAGGGTTTTGGCCAGGCGCAGGGCCGGTTCGTTGGTCATTACGTTGGACAGGTGCCAGACCTTTTCGGCCTGTTCCTGCAGCGCGCCAACCAGGCCCGGGTGGGCGTGGCCAAGGCTGGTGACCGCAATGCCGCCCTGAAGATCGATAAACTCTCGCCCTTTCTGGTCCCACACGCGGGAGCCCTCACCTCGCACCGGAATGATGTTTCCGGGGGCGTAGTTGGGCACCATAACTTCATCGAAAAGTTCGCGGGACACGGGTTCTCTGTTCATCGGTTTCTCTCAGTGACTCATTGCTAAGTGACAGGGTGAATCTTCCCATAATACGCCACTCACGGCATAAGAACAGCCGGTTGTGCAACAGCGGGCAACTCGATGATGCGGTGATGGTTTTTGTCTTTCCCCAGAAGTGCCTTGGCCAGCAGTTTGTAGGAATCCAGGTCGAAGGTGACCGGTTCGTTTCCAGGCTGAAAGTCTACCAGTTCCTCTTCACTGTGCAGGGTTTGCAGGTGTATCCAGTTCCAGATAACCAGCAGGTCTGTGCGTTCGTTATCCGGATTCTGCTCCACCAGAGCTACCGGACCGGCCCAGGGCCAGGTTTTCAGGCGCAGGCCATGGAAGGCAATCTGCATGCGCAGGTTGTAGCGGGTTACGTCCTCGGCACCCTCACAGGCACCTTTGCAGCGCCCAAGGCTTCGCTGGAAACAGGGCCCGGGGCCTGTAGGTTCCAGGCCCAGCAGCTTGCCGCAAAGGTCATTCTTGCCAGCAATGCCCCGTAACGCCGCCACCGCATCCCGCTTGCTGCGAAACAGGCCGTAATACTGCCCCAACTGATCCGGCTGCAGGCTGCGGGCAATGCGTGCCTGCAGATAGCCGCCGGCACCCTCTTCCAACACCAGGCTGGCCAACTGCTTTGCCGCCCGGGAGCGGCGGTTGTAGAGGGGATTCAGGGTTTTGATCTGTTTGAGTTCCAGCAGCAACGCACCCAACTCACCGGCGGTTTCTGTGAACTCCACCCGGCGCAGGCTTTCAGACAGCCGTAGCCCGCGGCTGGACTGATGGTCTCCCGAGAAATGGGATGCCACCCGCTGCGCTATGTTGGTGCTTTTGCCAACGTACAACAGCACATCGTTGTCACCGTAAAACCGGTAAACCCCCGAGCCATGGGGCAGTCCGGCGAATAATTCGGCAGGTACGTTTGAGGGCGTGCTCTGGCGCTGCAAGAGCTTCCGAATAGCGTTGTTGATGGCATCCGAACCGTGCTCTGCGCGGGCATGCTCGAAAAACGCCAGCATCGCCGCTACATCGCCCATGGCCCGATGCCGCTCCACCTCAGGTAAATTGTGACGGGCAATGAGGGCATCCATGTTGTGCCGGCTATGTTCCGGATACAACGCCCGGGACAGGCGCACCGTGCACAAAACCTTCGCACTGAACGGCCGGCCCAAACGACGGAACTCGGACTTTATGAAGCCATAGTCAAAGCGGGCGTTGTGGGCAACAAAGACCTTTCCCTGCAGCTGCTGCTCCAGCTTGTCAGCGATATCGGCAAACAGCGGCGCATCAGCCACCATCGCATTCGTGATGCCAGTGAGCCTTTCAATAAAACCGGAAATTCTGGCCTCCGGGTTCAGCAAGGTTTGCCATTCCCCCACCACCTCACCGGCTCGCCAGAACCGGATGCCGATTTCCGTGATCCTGTCGCGCTGCGGGTTTCCGCCGGTGGTTTCAATATCCAGGAAAGCGAAGGTTTCTTGCTGCAAGGGACTGTTTCTGGTTGTCATCATGGACCGTACGCCGATCGCCCAACTTTGGTTTAGCTCACCTTGAACTCAGGGCCTATAGACATTCGTCTAAAGAGTGATCAATTCTGTTTGAATTGTCACCTAACCGTAACTAACTTGTTTGTGGGTCCAACAAAAATAAAGATGTGGAGACAACAACGATGCAAAATAACAAATTGAGAATGGCCATTCGTGCGACGGCGGCTGCGGCAATTTTTGGTGTTGCCGGGCATGCGCACGCCTTCAATTTCAGTGCTGGCGATGTAGATGCAAGGTAGATGCAAGCATTTACGGCTATGCGAAGCTGAACATGAGCTACGATCTTGACGAGAACGTTGCTGACAATAGCCAATCCGGAACCTTCCCAACTATTACCGACACCAACGAAGTAGATGGACATTTTGGTGCCTCTGCAACACAAAGCCGCATTGGTGTAAAAGCAACCAATGCAGACGGAGTCACTTTTAATGTCGAAGGTGATTTCTACGGAAATGGCGGTGGTGGGTTCCGCCTTCGCCACGCTTACGGAAGCTACAACGGCATTCTTGCTGGTCAGACATGGTCAAATTACAACAGTTTCGTAGGTAACACCCCAACCGTTGATTTCAGTGGTTCTGCAGGTAATGCGGGTTATCAACTTCGCTCAGCCCAGCTGCGTTACACCAGCGGCCCCCTATCATTCTCCATCGAGGACCCTAAAGGCGGCGGCTTCGATGACAGCAAAGACGGTATGCCCGCAGTAACTGCAAGGCTGGAAGATAGCGCCGGCGGCTTATCATATTCTGCAGCAGCTCTCGTAAAACAGAACTCCTACGACACCGGAACTCAAGATGACTCAGCCATGGGGTATGCCGCATTTGTCGCTGCCAAGATGGCGCTTAGTGACATGATCAGCATTCAAGGCGCACTGAACTACAGTGATGGTGCCAACGCATACCTTTACCGCTCCGGGGGTGATGATGCTTATCTAGACGGAACGGACCTGGAAACCATATCCGGGTACGGTGGCGTAATCGGCACCTCCATCAGCTTGGGTGGTGGACGCAGCATCAACATTCAGTACGGCATGACTCAATTGGACGTTGACGATCTGGGCGCAACTGCTCTTGAAAGAAACAGTAGCGCCTTTGTTAACTATATGTGGACTCCAGTTAACAACGTTAAGATGGGGGTTGAGTACGGCTATTTCGCCAGTGAAAACCAAGGCGGCGACGACGATGACGCCAACCGCTTGATGTTCGCAGCCCAATACAACTTCTGATCCTCCCTATCAGAAGTTAACTCAGAATCACCCCGGCTCCGGCCGGGGTTTTTCGTTTCTGGCTGGTGCACACGCACCATTCTGGCTCAATTTCCAAAACCCACACCTGCCCGGCTCTGGCCTTTCCCTCGGGTATTCAATACTTTACAAGCCAGAAAACAATCTGGCACAGCTCATGCAAATACCGAATTGCAAGCCGGTGAAAACCACTCACCGCATCAACCGCTGCAACTCTGTGAGGTAATGCCATGAAACTTGCCAAAGACCAAAGCCTGTTGTTTGAACTTACCCAAACCGCAGAAGCCTATGCCATGCAGGATCTACACGATTACTTT